>JAGQQB010000025.1 GCA_020426425.1 Planctomycetaceae bacterium
CGTCGGTCGCTTGGGCTTCAGTCGCAGCGCCACCGGCGGCAGTTGGGTTGGCAAAGCAGTACAGCGATGAGGTCCCGGGGATGTACAGACGACCGCTCCAGGCGATCGGCGATCCGTGGAACTCTTCGTTCTTCACACGCACGCGATGAGTAATCTCCGCTCCGTCAGCATTCGGTTTCAGCACATAGCCGCGACCATTCACTTCGTTGGCGTAGATCTTGCCATCGGCGTAGAGCAAGCCAGCCCGCATCATGGTACCCAGCCGAACTTCTTCACCGATCTGTTCACCGGTTTCGAGGTCAAAGCACCACAGCTTGGCGCGGTCGTCGACGGCGTAGATCCGTCCCTCAATCAGCATCGGCGAGCAGCGACCGATGAAGTATTCGTTCGTCTTCCAGATGACGCCGTTCTCATTCAGATTGCCGCGTTTGGTTGCATCGAGACAGACGATAGCGCCCATTGCCGTTGCATCGAGGTTTTCTTCGCTGTGACCGCAGATCACCCGATCCCCAATCACGAGTGGCGAGGTGTTGATCCCGTGGCCGGAGAGGTCGTAGCTCCAGAGTTGTTTGCCGGTGCGAGGCTGAAAGCCATACACGCCGCCATCGCCTGAGGCGAAGACCATTTGCAGTTCCCCGCCGATCACGGCGAGAACGGGGGCACTGTAAGTCGTATCGTGTGGGAACAGCTTGGTTCCTTCGAACCAGACGGGTTGTCCATTCGTCTTGTCGAAGGCGATGAAGCGATGCGCCGGCTTGGCCATGTCGCCCCAGCCAATGACGACCGAACTGATGATGACATTGTTTTCATGGATCAACGGGAAGTTGGTCCGTCCGCCGTACGTGCTCAGCAGGCCGTATTCTTCATGCAACGAACGATCCCAGATCACTTCACCCGTCTCACCATTGAGGCAGCAGAAGTAGCCACAGACTCCCAAGGCGTAGACGTTGCCTGTCTCGGGATCACCAACAACGCTGGACCAACCGACCCGCTCCACGGGGACGTCACTCAGATAGACATTGAACGCGTATTCCCACTGAGGTTCGCCGGTCTCTGCATTCAGACAGACGACTTTCTCGCGGGTCTCGGTTGGAACTTCCGGATTGTCGGTCGTCAGCGCAAACAGCTTGCCTCCCATGATGATCGGTGTCGACCGCGTCCCGATGGGCTGCTTCCAGACGAGGTTGCTCCCCTCACCCCCGGCGGGTTCCCAGGTGTCCGGCAGATTGGTTTCGGTGGAGATTCCGTCGAAGTTCGGGCCGCGCCAGTACGTCCAATCATCTCCCGCCTGAGCAGGGACCCAAGCGGACAGCAACAACAGGCTCAGCCAGACATACGTCAGTTGCTTCATCGAACGACTCAATTCTCTGGAGGGAACGACCTGCGGCGTTTCGCGAAGGAGCCACGGATCTGGACTCAAGGAGGGTGAACAGCCTCCGCAATCGTGTCAATCGAGATGGCACGAAAATCGAACGCCGTCATTGATAAAACAATACTCAACCGACTTCCTGTCGGCAAGGAGCGAGGAACGTGAGAGTGCCTCTTGGGTGTATCTGATGGTTGGTGCTCGTTACAGATGCTTCCCGTGTCGGTGGCGATTCGATTGAGGAGCGAGGACTGAGAACTGAGGATCGAGGATCGATGATTGCCGACTGCTGTCGGCTGACAACCGACCGCCGATCGCTCGTCGATCGACCGACGAACGGTCACCAACCATCAGACGCGCCCGTGCGTCTTGGCGTCATCAGCCGTGTTCAACAGTTGCGTTCATCGCCCAAACTGCTCACGATGCGGCAAGCGTAGAACACCCTGTCAAAACGAACTCTGTAACACACAACATGACTCACTCGATTTGCCGTTGGGGCATCCTGGGAAGTGCCGGGATCGCAAGAAAGAACTGGCAGTCCATTTTTCGTAGCGGGAACGGCATCGTCACCGCCGTGGCCAGTCGTTCGCAGGAAAGGGCGCAGCAGTTCATCAATGAGTGTCAGGCGGAAGTCCCCTTCGCCATCGTACCGCAGGCCGTGGGCGGCTACGCCGAGTTGCTGGAGCGGGACGATATTGATGCCGTCTACATTCCGCTGCCAACCGGGATTCGCAAGGATTGGGTCATTCGGGCGGCACAAGCGGGGAAGCATGTGCTGTGCGAGAAGCCGTGCGCCGACAATGCCACTGACTTGCGCGAGATGATCGCCGCCTGCGAGCAGGCAGGCGTGCAATTCATGGATGGGGTGATGTACATGCATACCGGGCGACTGCAGAAGATTCGCGAAGTGCTCAATGACGGGACATCTCTCGGTACACTGCGTCGGATCAATTCGCAATTCACGTTCAATGCCCCACCGGAGTTCTTGACCGATAACATCCGCATGAGCAGCGACCTTGAGTCGCTTGGCTGCCTGGGCGATCTCGGCTGGTACACCATCCGGCTGACGTTGTGGGTGATGAATTACGAAATGCCGACCTGGGTCAGCGCCCGCATGCTGCAGGCGCAAGGTCGGGCCGACAGTCCGCATCAGGTACCGACGGAAATCTCGGCCGAGATGGGTTTCGCGAGCGGCGTCACGGCGACGATGTACAACTCCTTTCGGACCGAGCACACGCAACTGGCGCTGATCAGTGGGGATCGTGGTTCGCTGCAGATGAACGACTTCGTGCTGCCGTACTACGGGAATCAAACGAGTTTCGACGTCATGAACCCGGTGTATGCGGCCAAAGGCTGCGAAGTGGTGATGGAACGACACACACGGTCAATCACCACCGATGAGTACAGCAACTCGCACGTGACGGCCCAGGAGTCGAACCTGTTCCGCACGTTTGGGCAGTTGGCATTGAGCAGAACCACTGATCCTCACTGGCCGGAGATCGCACTCAAAACGCAACAGGTGATGGACGCCTGTCTGGAATCGGCCCGGAGCGGAAAGCAAGTCGAGTTGGCCTGAGTCTCCGCAATGAGACAATCGTCGTGGATCGCACCACGATTCCAACGCTTCAAAGCAGCTTTCGAAGTGCAGTTCGGTGAACAACAACAATCGAAACACGAAATTCAGACTGAACACCAACCTTGAAGTTGCGTTGACGGCGGGATGATCAACAAAGACCAACCGCTCGTTTCTCCAACGAAGCATTCCTTCAACACAGCGATGACTCTCGTGAACAGACTTACAAAACAGTGTTGGATGTCCTGGTGTTTGCTGTGCCTGTTGGGGTTCTCCACAACAGCGCTCAACGCGGCTGAGAACTGGCCGGAGTTTCGCGGTCCATTGACCAATGGCCAGGCACCCGATGCAAACACACCGGTTCGCTGGAGCGAGACAGAAAACATTGCCTGGAAAACGCCGCTGGTGGGTCGGGCGTGGTCGTCGCCGGTGGTCTGGGGAAATCAAATCTGGCTGACGAACGGCACGCCGGATGGCAAGGAACTGTTCGCCGTGTGCCTGGATCGGAACACTGGTGAGGTGTTGCTCAACCGCAAGCAGTTCGATCTCGACACGCCGCCGGAGATCCACAAGTTCAACAGCTACTCCTCCCCCAGTCCGGTGATTGAGGAAGGACGCGTCTATTTGAGTTGGGGGAGCTACGGACTGGCGTGCGTCGATACAGTCACAATGGAAACAGTGTGGCAGCGCCGTGATCTGGAGTGCGATCATTACCGGGGACCGGGGTCATCGCCGATTCTGTTCGGCGATCTGTTGATCGAACACTACGACGGATACGACTATCAGTATGTCATCGCACTGAATAAGCAAACCGGCGATACCGTGTGGCGTACGAAACGGCCGCACAACTTTGGGACCGACAACGGCGATCTCAAGAAGGCGTATGCGACCCCCATCATCATCGACGTCAACGGCCAACTGCAATTGATCAGTCCCACCTCGAAGGGGACGTTTGCTTACAACCCGCAGACGGGCGAGGAAATCTGGCGGATTACATACGACGGATTTTCCACGCCGTGTCGTCCGCTGTACGACAAAGAGAACGGCCTCGTGATCATCGCGACTGGCTTCAGCAAAGGGGCGGTACTTGCCGTGCGACCAGATGGACAGGGCGACATCACGGAGTCGCACATTGCCTGGTTCGAGAAGCGGGGGATGCCATCCAAGCCATCCCCGTTGCTGATCGACGGCTTGCTGTACACGATCGAAGACAAAGGGGTCGCGTCGTGCCTGGATGTGAAGACCGGCGAGGTCGTCTGGCAGGAGCGGATCGGTGGCAACTACTCGGCATCGCCCATCTTTGCCGGAGGGCACATCTATCTATTCTCCGAAGATGGCAAAGCCACGGTCTTCAAGCCAGGCCGAGAGTATGTGGAGGTTGCTGTGAATCAGTTCGAGGACGGGTTTATGTCGTCACCGGCAGTGACTGGCAACGCCCTCATTTTGCGAACGACCGAGGCGGTCTATCGAGTGGAAGCGACGGTGGCGGCGAAGAATTGACGTCGCGTTCTCGTCGGTACGGGATTGCGTTGCCGCCAGACGCAATGCATCCTGTACGCCAGCGCGACGATTCGTCCGTTCGCGCACCAGCATTGCTGAGTTTCCCTGAACCGGATTGGATTGCAGGATGTTTCCTACCCGAGGTTTTCGAACGCTCGTTTGCCTGAGTCTGTTCTGTCTGTGCCTGTGGGGACTTTGCACCACGGTGCTGACGGCGCAGGAGACGCCGCCGCAGACCGATGCGGCGGCACCGCCGACGGCACCGGTAGATCCCGTCACCGCTACGGAACCAATCCCGGATGTCGCCCCAACCGCGACCGAAACCCCAACCGCGACCGGAACCCCAACCGTCGTGGCGATTGAGGAAACACCTCCTGCCCCGACGCTCTTTCAAACCATTGATGGCTGGTTCGCTGAGGCAGTTGGCCTCATGTTCAAGGTGCTGTTCTATCAACTCTTGCAGACCGAGCAGACCTTTGCCGTTTACGAGCAGACGGCGACGTATGTGCGTGACCGCGACAGCGACGACAACTTTGTCCGCACAACCCCAGTCAATCCCACCACGGTTCCAGCAGATCACGAATCTGCGCAGCTGGAACTGACGATGCCCGTGGTGCAGATGCTGTCCGTGCGCGGGGAACTGTTGCCGGGCCATGTGGTTGATGGAGCCCAGCGGACCTTCAAACGCGGCAAACAAGGCTCACGACTTGTTGAATACGTGCAGGTCAAGGTTCCTTACACAATGCCCGGAGATGGAGAGAACGCCCGAGTCTTGAAGCATGGAACCAAATTCGCCGCCAAGGGGGACGATCTGACTCGATTCCATCGGGTCGAACCGAAACGCAAATTGCTCAGCGATACGTTCGTGCTCAGCCGCGAAGAACTGGATCAGCTGGATCAACTGGGATTGCTGACACATGTCGACCAGCCACTTGCAGGTTTGCCTGCCTATATTCAGCGTGCCTGGATCGGGGGAATACCACTGGTGGTTGCGTGGCTCGCGCTGGGGGCTGTGTTCTTTACCGTGTACATGCGCGGCTTCAACATCTGGGGCTTCCGGCATGCCGTCGATATCGTCCGGGGGAAGTACGACAATCCGGACGAAGCGGGTGAAGTGACACATTTCCAGGCGCTCGCATCGGCCCTCTCGGCAACGATTGGTCTGGGGAACATCGCGGGGGTGACTATTGCGATGGCGGCGGGAGGACCAGGGGCGTTCTTCTGGATGCTCATCTGTGGGCTGTTCGGCATGACGACCAAGTTCACCGAGTGCACACTGGGACAGAAGTATCGCACTGTGAAGCCGGATGGGACCGTGCTGGGGGGACCGATGCGTTATCTCCGCGCTGGCTTAGAGGAACTTGGACTGCGGCCGCTTGGGATTGTGCTGTCGTTCGCGTTCACGGTGATGTGTGTGCTCGCCAGTTTTGGTGGCGGCAACATGTATCAGGCAAATCAGGCTGGCGCTGCGATGCTCCAGATGTTGCAGCAAGAACGTCTCGACGAGTTGGCGGCGATCTCAGACGAAATTCGTCAAACCGCCGCATCGGGCGATGCGCTCAAAGTCGAAGAATTGCAGCAAGAACGGCGCGATACCCAGCAGGAACTCGACGACTTCGATGGCAAGTTCAAACTGTGTTACGGCATCATTCTCGCCGCACTCGTGGGGGTGGTGATTCTGGGAGGGATCAAGCGGATTGGACAGGCGGCAGAGAAGATCGTCCCGAGCATGTGCATCATCTACATGCTTGCCTGCCTGTACATCATCCTCCTGCACCTGCCACAGGTGCCTGGGCTGGTGCTGCAAATCTTCACTGAGGCATTCTATGGCAAGGCGGTCGGCGGGGGCATCTTGGGAGTGTTGGTGATCGGGGTGCAGCGGGCAGCCTTCAGCAACGAGGCCGGTGCCGGTTCGGCGGCGATCGCGCACAGTGCCGCGAAGACGGAAGAACCAGTTCGTGAAGGCTGCGTTGCTCTGCTTGGCCCATTCATTGACACCATTGTCGTCTGCTCCATGACTGCACTGGTAATCCTGATCACCGGCGCCTGGGACAACAGCGAGTGGATCGTTGATAAGGGGCTGGCCGGATCGGCCCTGACCGTGGAAGCGTTTCGAGCCGAGATCAGCTGGTTCCCTTACATCTTGGGGGTCGCGGTGACTCTGTTCGCGTACTCGACGATCATCTCCTGGAGCTATTACGGCGAACGCTGTTGGGAGATGCTGTTCGGTCCACGCAGCACCGGCATCTACAAGGCACTCGCGGTGATTGCCGTGTTCGTGGGGACCATCGTCAATCTTGGTAGCGTGCTCGACTTCTCGGACATGATGATTCTGGGAATGGCGTTTCCGAATATTGCTGGCGTGGTATTGTTGGCTCCACTGGTCCGCAAGGATTTGCTGCACTATTGGGCTCGGTACAAGAACAACGAGTTCAAGACGTTCAAATAATGATCGCTTCGGAAGGAACGACGTGGATCGTTCCATGATCCAACGTTCCGCACTAAGGACGCTGAGTGACTATCCGCGAATTGATCCCTGGACGGTCCTGGCTAGCACGTGGCTGACGTGAATCGCACTCCTGGCATCTTCCTCTGGCTCGCGCTGGCGTTCGCCATCGGTGAGCCGGTTGCCGGGGAAGAGGGATGGGGCAGCTTGCAGGGACAGGTCGTCGTGATCGGCAATGTTCCTCAACTCGGTCCAGCTGCTCCGGCGAATGGTCTCTGTCCGTCCGTCGATGTCCCCAATGAATCGCTGGTGGTCGATGCGGAATCGGGTGGGCTGCGGAATGTTGCAGTCTACCTGCGGAAGGCGCCAGCTCGGATCCATCCTGAACTCCAGACCCCAACAGAGCGCCCCGCCCAGATGCTGCTGCAGAACTGCCGCTTCATCCCGCGGATGCAGATTGTGCGGACGGGGCAAACCATCGAATTGACCAATGAGGATCCGCTCGACCATTCTCCGCGGTGGTATCCGTTCGCCAATTCGCTGCCAGCGTATTCAATCCCCGCAAAGCCGCAGACATTTGAGTTCGCCAAGGCGGAACGCATCCCGTTAAAGCTGACGTGTGACCTGCATCCTTACATGACCGCATGGTGGATTCTCCTGGATCATCCGTATGCGGCGATTACTGATGCCCAAGGCCGCTTCCGCTTGGAAAATCTGCCGTCAGGTCAACACGAACTTGTTCTGTGGCATGAACGTAAGGGATATCTGAACAAGAATTTACGGGTTCAGGTTGAACCGGGGGACAACGCCCTGCCATCGGTCCGCATCCCGGTGGCAGAGTTGCTGGAGCAATGAGCTGGCATGCGACCAACGTGATGTATTGGCCCGGGGACCCCCTGGATCGTGCTACAAGCCCGAGACTCTCGCATCTTTACCCAAATTCACTGAACTACCGAGGCGTCGTGAGTCGATACTACGCCAGAGTACCGATTCACTGACGGGTGGAGCAGTTGAAATGTCTGGGATGTCACACAATCCAACCGCCGCGCAGGCTCAAGCACCGGACGAGTCGACGACTGCGCTGATTCGCGTCGCCGCGCTCCTGGTGTTTACCATCCTGTTTGCGGGTCTGTGGTCAGCGGATCAGCCTGATCCCGAACTGCTGGCACAGCGGCAGCAGTTGATTCCGCAAATTGGCGCGCCACTGTCCGGTCCGATTCCAGCCCAATCGTTGGCCCACCTGACAACCGAATCGGCCCGGATCGAGACCAAAGCCGTCACGTCGCCAATCGCGAGTTCGTCCCAGGATGTTCCGTCGCTGGACGTTCAAATGACCCCCGCAAAGACGTCCACCGATCGCACGACTTCCATCCAGACCGAAGTCTTTGCGATGAATCAGTCGGTCACGGTGGTGCGGGACAGCCTGTCGCTCAGCAACGATGAATTGATGCAACATCTGCGTCAATTGCCTTTGGGAACACCCGATGGCGACTACCGCATCGTTGATCCTCAAGGAGGCGTCGGCTGGTTGCGGATTCGAATGCACTCAGTGCTTGGTTCAGCGCAGGCATCGATCAATGACGTGCTCACGACCGAAGTCACAGGAACTTCTCTCACGTACCTGCGAGTCCAGCGGACCGCTGCGGCGGGCAATGTGAGCGTGCATTAGGCAAAAGCACGAACGAGGATATCTCTCATTCTGGCAGTGCTGCCGCCGCGATGGTGGCGATGCGTCCAGCGAGCAAGTTGACGCTTCCCTTGCCATCGGGATGCAAGCGACTCGCGAGGAACACAAAAACCAGTTCCTGTGCAGGATCGATCCACAATACGGTTCCGGTAAAGCCACCGTGTCCGATTGCCTGGTCGCTGAGCAGATCGCCCTTGTTGGTCGAGTACGACGTCTGCATATCCCAACCGAGCGATCGGGTGCCCGCTGACACAGGTTGGGGAGTGAGCACGCGCTCCACTGATTCCTGCGCAAGAATCCGACGATCCCCAGCACGCCCGTTGTGAAGAATCATGTCACCGAAAGCAGCCAGATCTGCGGCGGTGCTGAAGAGACCCGCATGACCAGCGACGCCACCCAATGCATGGGCACGCGGATCGTGGACGATGCCTCGAAGCATTTCTCCATCGCGCAGTTCGGTCGGCGCAATGCGCGACCTCAGCTCCGCACCTGGACGAAATCGGGTGTTGTGCATGCCCAGTGGCGTGAAGAGTTGCTCCGCTGCGAATCGATCCAGTGTCTGCCCTGACACCTGCTCCACCAGTTCGCCAAGAACCAGGAAGCCGACATCGCTGTAAGCAAACTTCTCTCCGGCCGGTGTCCGGAGCGGCAACTCGTGAATCCGCTGAAACGCGAGGCTGGGGTCGTTCGTGTAATCGCTGAGTGCATTGTCGGGAGTGAGTCCGCTGACATGCGTGAGCAGGTGCCGCACGGTCACGGCCTCCTTTCCGTTCTGAGCAAACTCGGGAATCCACCGGGCGACGGGATCGTCGAGTGTAAGCTTCCCCTGTTCGATGAGCAGGTGAATGCAGGTGGCAGTGCAAACCGGCTTCGTCAGCGAAGCGAGGTCGAACATGGTATCCGTCGTCATTGGTTCAGATGTCGGTTCCAATTGCCGATGTCCAAACGCGTGAAAGAAGAGGTTCCTCCCGCGGTAGCGAATCAAGACCACCGCGCCAGGCAGATCCCCCTGTTCGATTGCCCGTTGCACGAGGGCCGGAATGACTTCCAGGCGGCTTTCGATCACACCTGCAATAGGCGGATCGACTCGCTCTTGCGCTATCGCCAAACTGTCGCAACGACCGTGCATCGCGCCGATTGCGATCAACAGCAACGTCAATCGTGACATGTGAATCTCACGTGGTTTCAGGAACGACAAGTGGGGGCCAGGCACAGGTTGCAGGAACGATCGTTGGTCCCGCAATTTGTTCCATCAGATGTAGCTGGTCGGTGTGCAATGTCAACGCGGGTGGGACCGGCGCGCAAGATCCGGTTCTGGGGATTTGCTCGTGTTCACTGGCCGACATTTCCGGCCATCCTATAAACTTGGGGCACGAGCTTTGGCGAAACAGAACGGAGAGAACGAAATGCCCAAGAAGCGATTGTTTGGATTGCTATTGTCCACCTGCATCGTGTGGACGGGGTGCAATCAATCTGAGCCCCCCCCACCGACTCCCCCCGCACCTGCGCCGGAATTGAACGCCCCGGAATCATCGGGTGGTGACGCAGCGAATGAACCGACGGAATCAGTTCCAGCGGCTGATTCTTCGGAAAAGCCGAAGATGGAGGAACCTGCTGAGGGGCCGTCCGCACCCAACGAGACTCCAGAATCGACGCCAGCACCCGACCCAGCACCGGCAACAGAACCTGCCGCGACTGCGATTGAGCCCATGTCCACATCGGTCGTGTTGGGCGACCCCACGTTGACGGCCGGCATTCCCGGTGAAGGGGATCTGACGATCGAGCAGATTCAGGCCTGGCTGAAGACGCCAGGCGTCCATGAGCCGCTGGAGTTCGAGTTGCCATTCGGCCTGAGTCTGGCGGCAGGCAACATCAAAGGCGTCGAAGCGAACCCATTGACACGTGCGAAGATTGAACTGGGCCGTCAACTGTACATGGACAAGCGGCTTTCCGCCGATTCCACCGTCAGTTGTGCGACCTGTCACGATCCCGCTCATGGCTACGCCGCGCCAACGCAATTCGGTGTGGGGATCAATGGTCAGGAGGGGGGACGGAATTCTCCGGTGGCATACAACCGTATCCTCAGCGACAAACAGTTCTGGGATGGGCGCGCGGAATCGCTGGAGACCCAGGCGATCGGTCCGATTGCCAATCCGATTGAAATGGGGAACACGCACGATGCCTGCGTGAAGACGATCGGCGAAATTCCCGGCTACAAGGCCCAATTCGATGCCGTTTTCGGCGAAGGTCCGGTAACGATTGAGAACGTCGGTAAGGCGATCGCGTCATTTGAGCGGGTGATCGTCACGGGTCCCGCTCCTTACGATTACTATGCCGCCCTGGAGCCGTTCCTCACTCAGTTCACGCCGGAAGATCTCGCCGATCTGAAGGAAGATGATCCCGATGTCTACGCCCGCTACGAAAAACTCAAGGCGGACGCAGATGCGAATCCCATGTCCGAGAGTGCCATTCGCGGAAAGCAGTTGTTCTTCAGTGACAAGTCGAACTGCACCGCCTGTCATGCCGGCGCGAACTTCACCGACGAGTTGTATCACAACTTGGGCGTCGGAATGGCCGTCGAAGAACCGGACTTGGGTCGCTTCGCCGAAACCAAGGAGGACAAGGATCGTGGCGCTTTCAAGACGCCCACAATTCGCAACGTCGCCCTCACGGCCCCGTACATGCACGATGGCAGCCAGAAGACGCTCGAAGAGGTCGTCGAGTGGTACGTTAAGGGTGGTCACCCGAATGATCACTTGAGCGACAAGGTCAAGAAGTTGGAACTGTCCGATCAGGACAAGGCGGACCTCGTCGAGTTCATGAAGGCTTGCACCGGAGCGTTCCCGAAGGTGGAGTTGGCGCGACTGCCGTAACGTGGAGGGAAATTCGAAACCCGAAGCACGAAATTCGAAACAAATTCGAAGCACGAAATCCTTCACCTCGTTCCCAAGCTCCTGCTTGGGAACGGACTCGACGCCAAGCTCTGCTTGGCAAGCGGCAGCAGCAACCACAACGCCATGTCGTGAATGTTGCCTCATGTCGAACACTGGAAGCGGAGCTTCCTGACGAGTGGGTTCCCAAGCTGGAGCTTGGGAACCAGGGGGGAGGCCAATGACGTTGTGATCAACGTGCTCGCGGCGGTAACTCGACAAGTCACTTCTCGCCGGCAATCAGTGTGATCTGGTTGCCGGCGATTTCGTATTTCAGGCCGAGCGGTCGGCAGATTCCGTCCATCAATTCCCGAATGGTCGCTTGCTTGAGTTCGAGCTGCACCAGTTGGTCGAGGTTGATGCCAGCGTCGGCAAGTTGAGCGGAGTCGTACTCGATCGCGACCCCGTCACGCTGCAAAGCGTCGAGCAGTGCCCGGGCCGGTTGATTCTGGACCCTGAGCGTGAACCGCTGTCGGGCGAGTTCCACCTGACCACGTGGAGCTGGTGTCGACTCCGGCGGCTTCTCGCCCAGCAGCTGTGCGACGACCTCGTGCTCTTCGATCGTCGCTGCGAACACGAGCTCGTTTTTTTCGCTTCGTGTAGCGACATCGGGTAACGTCTCGTTGACACGGTGTTCCGCCTGTTCGAGCGACATTCCGCGCGGACGATGGGACCGCTCGATCGAAACATGCCCGGGAGCCGGGACAATTGTTACGCTGCGTCCATCAGCCGACCATGTAAATGCAAGGTCAAACTGCATCAAGATCAGCAGCAATGACTCGGTGACGTTCGCTCGATTCAGTTCTCCTGCCCGCCAGAGGTCGTGCGGCACCAGTTCCAGACCATCAATGTGCAGATCATATTGCGATGCAATGTCTGCCAGAAGTTGTCGCGGCTCAGCCAACATGGGCCACTGGATTCGTTGGCGGCGGGTAAGGGCGAACGCGCGCTGGCCGAGGTTGGGCAAGTCGAGCAGTTCCTTCTCCCGTAGAGCGACGAGTGTCCGCAGTCGACGGACCGTGGTGGTCGGGCCGACATAGACGGTGTCGGCCACCACACTCAGGCCACCATGAACCTGCGTCGCCAGTTGACCGAGTGCGGTTTCGAACCGCTGTCGCCGAATGTCGGCCACGACGAGCGCTCCGGGATCGATCCGGCGGTCCAGCAGAATCGCGACCTGCTGCTCTTCGCTGAGTCGGTCGAGCGTTTCTCCCAAAGGGACTTCGCCCCGGACCACGGAGATCGGCTGATCCAGCTTCTGCACGAGCTGTGCGCCGGTCACTCCGGCGGCGGCGAGATGGTTGGCGCCCAGCGTAGTCGCGACGAGCAGGATCGCTCCCCACCGGACGCAGTGCAGGTCTTGGCTTCTTCGGCTGATTCGATTCCGTCGACTTGTCTGAGAGCAGCTCATTGATTCACGTCCGTGGTGAGAAACAGGGGCGAGAAATCCAGTCTTGCCGATTCTACTCGCCATTTGCCAGAGGCAATCCAGCAGTTTCTGCTGCATTCTGGTCAGAATCGGTTAGACTCTCAAGCAGGGATTCAGACAGGCTCTGCTCCCATTGGCACGCGATGCACTCCCGGCTCATGGTTCCATGACCACCCTCCCCCGATACCTCAAGCGTTACCGTATGGTGCTGGACTTCCGGCACACGAGTACGTCGCGCGCTGAGTTACCGGAGGGATTCAGCTGGGTGCGGTGGAGTTCTGCAGCGGTCAAACCGCACGCGCTGGTGCAGCATGCCTGCTTTTCCGCAGAACTCGACAGCCAACTCTTTCCCCGACTGGCTTCGCTCGTGGGCTGTGAGGAACTGATTCGGGAGATTTCCCGACATCCGGGGTTTCTGCCAGCCGCAACCTGGATGATCCAATTCGCTCCCAGCGACTTTAGCGACCCGGCCCTGTGTGGCATGGTGCAGGGGCTCGCGAACGAAACACATCAGGGAGCAATCCAGAACATCGGCGTATTACACGAGTTTCGCGGACTGGGACTCGGCCGGGCGCTGCTGCTGAAATCGCTAGCGGGCTTCCGGATCAGCGGCGTGAGTCGCGTCTACCTTGAAGTCACGGCAAGCAATGTGCAGGCGGTCGAACTCTACGAATCAGTGGGCTTCGAGGTCGTGGACACGCGCTATCGGGAATTGCCGATGGAAGTGCGGGGCGAGTTGCACAGCGTCGAAGGGACGCGCGTCTGACGGCGCGTCCTGGTGCGTCACCGCGACAGGTTCAGATGATCGCTGTTGGGCGGGAACCGGCGGCGTTGAGGACGGCGTCGGTTCGTTGCGGCGTTTTCGCTCACCGCGCTGCTTGCGCTCACGGACAGGAGGATTGAGCCGGAAGGCGACGATCGTCAGGTCGTCTGCCTTGGAGGGCACGCCCCCTTGTCCCAACAGCATGCGACTCGACGCCAGTTCCGCAAGTTGCCGAACTCCCGCTTCCAGTTGTCCCTTGCGGATGATCTCGACGATTTCCTGTTCGTACAGGTTGTCGAATAATCCATCAGAGGCGATCAGCACGGTGTCGCGTGCTGCGAGTTCGATCCGCGGACCCATTTCGATGCGCATTTCCGCGATGCCGACGACATTCGAGACCAGATGCCGTTCCTCGTGGTACATCGCTTCCGTTTCATTCAGGATTCCCGCCTGGCGGGCATAACCGACCGGGGAGTGTGAAACGGTTCGCCCCTTGACGCGACCGCGTTGGCCAACGACGAGGATTTCGGAATCCCCCACGTGATACGTCCGGACCGCCCGACCCTGCACTTCAACCAGGGCGAGTGTGGTGGCGGAACCGACGCCGCGCCGGATCAACTCCTGATTCGTCTCTTCAATGGCGGAGAGAATCGCCATTTGCATTTCGAGCGGACTGGGTTCCCACTCGTTGTCGATCAGGACCGCATCGCCCAGCACGGGCAGCGGGCCACTCTGGGGCAGTGCCTTCGCCTGCGAGGAGAGCTGGTCGATTACTAGTTGTGAGGCGGCACGACCGCCGCGATGGCCCCCCAAACCGTCAGCGACCGCCAGCAACCCCGACTGTCGCGAAACGGTGATTGCTCCCCAGGAGTCTTCATTGCCGGTCGGCTTTAGTGGGGCGACATTGGAGAAGCAGACCGCTTGTCCGTCAGCAATTTCGAGAATCTGCATTGCCGGCAACTCTGGCGCTGGTGCATGTGTGGGCTCCGTGGCGGAACCTGCATCGCCTGTCACTGGTGTTGTCGCCGCAGCATCGCCCGATGAGACGATCTCGAGTGTCGTGTCCACCGTCAACTCTTCGCTCCTTCGCGTCAGGCCGTCGAGCGTTTGCGACGTGCCATCCACTGACACTGCCGATTCTTCAGGCGCATGAATACATTACGCATTTGTTCCGCATCGCGAAAGCGATTGCGCGGGTTCGGGTCGATGGCTCGCTTCAGAAATGCGATCATGTCCGGCGTGAGCTTGGACCGCAGCTTTTGGATTCCCGGGGGCGGCCAGGAATAGGGCCACTCGGGCCATTCCCCGGAGAACATGCGGCACATGATTAACCCGGCGGAGAACACATCCGACCGCTGCGATGGTTTCCCCATCGCCTGTTCGGGGGCCATGTAACCGACGGTGCCTGTCCCAGATCCCCGGACCGTTTTCTGTGCGAACTTGGCGATCCCAAAGTCCGTCAGTCGCAAGGTCGCGCCGTTGAACAGCACGATGTTCTCGGGTTTAACATCGCAGTGAATGATCTTCTGCTGATGCGCGTACGCCAGCGCCTCGAGGAGTTGTTCGGCAAAATCCAGGGCGGTCGTCGTCGACAGCCGCTTCTGGAGCCGATCGGCCAGCGTTCGTTCCCCGAGCGGGAACGTGATCACGAGTTGATCATCAATGACAGATGCATCTTTAAGCGGCAGGATGTTCGGGTGTTCCAGTTTCGCCGCCAGCCGCACTTCCTGCCGAAAATCCCGGAGAACCTGATCCGTCAACTGGCCCGCATGTGGCACCTTGAGTGCGACACGGATCCCTTCGATCGTGTCCATCGCCTGATACACGGTCGCGAAGCCACCCGCACTGAGTTTCTTCTCGATCTTGTATTTGCCCAGTTTTTGGCGGGCTTTCAGTGCCACAGTGAAAATGCCTCGCATGAATTCCATTCTCTGGCTACGGATGCCATTCCCACAGGGGAGTGAGCACCACGGGAGGAGATCACCTGGTCTCTCTCAGCCACAGAACGACATCATTGTATCGTGCCGCCGTCCGAAGTAGAGGGCATGACGATCACAATTTCGCTCAGGTCGTGTCGATTCTCGCAAGGCAGTCCTGCAAGCAGCGGGAACCCCACCAAAACCAACCTCCATGACCAAGAGGGCATCGGACTCATCGACCTCAGGCACACGCGAGAACAGTCAAACTCGCATCGTCGCTACGATCGGACTAACCGGACTGGTGCGGGGAGACGACGGGCAGGCGGCGGACTCACGAGTCAGGATCCGGGATCCAATGGGGGCCTGCGTTAGTGGTCGGCTGCGGTTCGTGTGCGTGAAAGACGATCAATCGGAGCATTCCGCTAGCCGCTGACTCCGCAGCACCCGCTCCGGGACAGATCAGCGATTCTTCGCGATGAACTCCACAATGGGGGTCGGATCGTCCAATCCGTGAGGATGGTGACCGACGCCCGGTTTTGCAATCAACGTGATCGAGCCGCCCAGGGCCTTGTAGCGTTCTGCGACGATTCCCGTATTCTCGTCCCAGGGGACAACGTCATCGGCATCTCCATAGACATGCAGCAGAGGCACTTTCGCCCTTGCCAGGCCCCGCAGTTGGTCGACGGGATTTCCCTGGTAGGCGAGGGCCTCGTCGTCATTAGCGAATCCGTAGCACTTTAGGATAAGAGCCCAGTCACGGGCGCTACCCTTACCGGCCCCTT
>JAGQQB010000259.1 GCA_020426425.1 Planctomycetaceae bacterium
TTGACAACGAGCATGAGATGATCAGGAAAGCGGTAGATGAGGACATCGTCGAGAATTCCGCCCCGCTCATTGCAGACTAGGGAGTACCGCACCTGGCCGGGCTTGATTCGCCGCAAATCGTTCGTCAGCAGGCGATCCAGGAATGCTTCTGCGTCGGGGCCGGAAAACGTCAACCGGCCCATGTGGGCAATGTCGAACAGTCCCACGTGCTGGCGCACGGCGTGGTGTTCCTCAGAAATCGTGCTGTACTGGATCGGCATATCCCAGCCGGCGAATTCCATCATCCGAGCCCCGTGGGCTGTGTGCCAGTCATGCAGCGCCGTCTTGTGCATCGAGTCGTCCATTGAGTTTGGTTCCGGGCAATGTACCGTAGAGGCGTTCGCCCGCTGATTCCGTGGAGGCATCCGCCCGTTGAAGCGGACGCTCGCATATTAGCGGGTGCAGGCCCCGGTTCGCGATGGTCGGCACATTTGGCACATTCCGACTGTTTGCCGTAACCGATTCTCCGGATGTTGCCATTCCGCAACGAAAACCAGTCACGGCGCGCTGCTATGCGGAACCGCAACGTAGCTTTCTCATGCATCATCACGATGCCTACGTTGCCAGAGAGTAGTGATTCCGAAGGATGAACAGATGACTGTTGCCGCCCCTCCCTCCGCCTCGCACGCTGGTCTGGATGCCGCGTTGCTGCACCCCATGAACTCATCGCGTTTGATGCTCTCGCTGCTGCGACTGGTCGACGCAGGGCGCAAACGTCTCTCGGGTGGCGGCGATGTTGGGGGACTGGTTTCGCTCCCCGTGTTACGGCGTTTGCTGTCGGCGCTGCATTATCGGGACGCGGCGACCATGTTGCATGCCCGTCGGACGAGCCTGATCAGTGTTGGCATCGCGCAGCGGCTGGGTTGGGAAAAGCAGTCGTTGAGCATCATTGAACTCTCTTCGCTCATGCACGATCTGGGCAAGATCGGTACGCCAGACAGTATTCTGCTCAAACCGGGACGCCTTTGTCCGGATGAGGCGGAATTCATTACGGTTCAGCAGCGAGTTGCCATTAGTCTGTTGCAGGCGTGCGGCATTCAACATGAAGTAATCGAGATCATCGGCGAGTCGCATGGTCTCGATGGCGGTCAGGGGAATCTGCGCGGCGAACTCAGTCTGGGCGCCCGCATTCTGGCGGTGGCTGATGCGTTCGACTCGTTGACCACGCGGCAATCGTATCGGCAGGCGTTCGGACAGAAACAGGCGCTGGAGGTACTGACCGAGCAAGCTGGCAAGCAGTTTGATCGCAATGTGGTTGCCGCTTTGGGGCGCTGGCTGGAAACGCCCGAAGCCCGTTCATTGCAGGACCATGAATCGGCCGCCGCCGCCATTCAGGCGAACGCGCCGGTTAGTCGAGAGACGATGGACGAAGCGAGTGAGTTGTGCCATCTCTTTAGCGCGTTGCACTCGATGGAATCGATGTACGAGGCGTATTTCGTGGTCGATCGGGAACGCCGCATCTGCATTTGGAATCGCGGGGCCGAGAGACTGTTCGGGCGTCCGGCCCGGGACGCGGTGGGATATGAATGGTCGTTGGAGCGGCTCCCCAATCTGCGCATGCCGCCAGTTCTGGAGTCCTGTTTCCTGGATGATGTGATGCAGTCGCAACAAGCGGCCTGTCGCGAGATGACCGTGAACGGCAACGATGGAAACGCACGTGAGACGGAGGTGCATATCGTCCCGTTGATTGATCACGGACAGCCGCAGGGCGCACTTGCGATGGTCTACGACATGCAGCAGTCGCGCAAGAACGAAGGTCAGTTCCGCCAACTGCAAATGGCCGCCACCCGCGATCCACTGACCGGGGCGCTGAATCGTGGTGAATTGGAAGAGCGGATGCGGGATCTGTTCGATGAATGCGGCCAGGCAGGGGCAGCTTCGGCACTGAGTGTGATCTTCTTTGACCTCGATCACTTCAAGGCGATCAACGATCGTCTGGGACACAGTGTTGGCGATCGCGTGCTGATTGACGTTGCGAGACTGGTGCAGGACGAGACCTATTCCGGAGAAACGCTGGCTCGGTATGGTGGCGAAGAGTTCGTGGTCGTCTGTCCGCAAACAGATCTCAAGGGGGCGATGGAGCGGGCCGAACGACTGCGGCGGATCCTGACGTCGACGAACATCGCTGACCGGAACGACTTGCGCGTCACTGCCTCCTTTGGCGTGGCACAGCTGGAACCAGGCGACGATGTGGCGGAACTGCTGCATCGGGCGGACCAGGCGCTGTACGATGCCAAGCGTTCCGGACGGAACCGAACTTGTGAGCGACGTCGCGAAACAGTCGCAGTTGCGCCCGAGAAGCCAAAGAAGCGGTCTCCCTGGATTGTCGAGCAGTACATGGTGACGCATGTCGCGTCCGATCTGCTGGTGTACAAGCTCAAGGGATTTATCGAAGAACATGAGTCGAGGTTGATCAAATCCTCTGCCGAACAGATTGTTGTTCACAGTGGTTCCGCCGGCCTGTTTGGCTGGGGATCCAATCCGAATCGCCAACCCGTGAAGGTTGTTATCGACATCAGTGACGCACCTGCGTCGGAAGCCTCCCGCAATCGGCGCATTCTGCTGCATGCGGTTGTCGAACCGCTCAGTCGGCCATCGAAGCCAGAGGCCTTTCACCAAAGGGCGCATCAGGTGTTGGACTACCTGCGATCGTATTGCATTGCCGAGATCTGTTCGGCAGAAGGTAAGCCGACGCATTTGGTGTAACACAGCAGAGGTCAAGCCCGGCGTACTGCCGATCCGGTGTGGAGGACTGGCCAGCATGGTGCAGATGCCGCGTTGTTCTGATCGCTGGTCGATTGTGATTTGACCACCGGCAAGGCGACGAAATCCGCTGTTCGCAGCTTGGACGCTGGATGGTTACACTCCGCACTGTTCCCGGCTGCGATGACGTCTCATTGCGACCGGGCGAAGCCTGAAAACGCAAGGGAGAAGCGGAACTCCTGTGACTCGGTTGATGATGGTGATCCCGACGCTTGATCAGTCGGGCGCGGAGAAACAGTTCACGCTCGTGGCGACGCATTTGCCGCGCGAGGAGTTCGAAATTCGTGTCGTGGCACTGACGCGCGGCGGTCCACTGGAATCGCCGCTGCGCGATCATGAAATCCCCGTCAACATCTTGAACAAGCGTTGGAAGTTCGATCCCGGCACAATGTGGCAGTTGCGGGGCCTGATCGGCGATTTTCGCCCCGATGTCATTTCGACCTGGCTATTCGCGGCGAATGCGTATGGGCGTCTGGTGGGACGCATCAGTGGCGACTGGCCGCGCATCGTCGTCTCTGAACGTTGCGTTGATGAATGGAAAGCGGGCTGGCAGCACTGGCTGGATCGTCGGTTGATGCAGCGGACCGACCGGGTGATCGCGAATTCGCAAAGCGTCGCCGAGTTCTACCGCCGACGGGGTGTTGCGCCCGATCGGTTGACCGTGATTCCCAACGGAGTGATCACGCCATCGGAACCGACCTGTTCTCGGACGGAATTCCTCGTGCGGCAGGATCTTCCTTCCGATGCGAAACTGATCTTCGTCACCGGACGGCTCGCTCCGCAGAAGCGTCTACGCGATCTGTTGTGGGCGATCCAACTGCTGCGACAGGCTGACCCGCGATGCTATCTGATCATTTGTGGTGATGGCCCCGAGCGGTTCTCGCTGCCACAGCATGCCCGCAATTTGGAGTGTCTCGAACATGTCCGGTTTCTGGGGCATCGGGAAGATGCGTCATCGCTGCTGCATCTCGCCGATGTCTTCTGGCTGGGCAGTGAATTCGAAGGGATGTCGAACAGTCTGATGGAAGCGCTCGCGTGTGGTGTGCCGGTCGTGGTCTCAGACATCCCGCCGAATCGTGAACTGGTGACGCACGGCGAGGAGGGATTTATCGTCGACGTTGGTGACTCGCCGGGGTTCGCACAGTTCACACTCAAGTTGATTGAAGACGCCGAACTGGCAGCGCAATTAGGGGCTGGTGCGGCGCGGCGCATGGCCCGCGACTATTCCGTTGACGCAATGGTTGCCTCCTACGCCGATGTCTTTCGGTCCGAAGCCGCTCTGGCGCAACGTCCACGCTAGCTGACGTACGGCTGCGGAATCTGCAGTTCATCGTCGGCTTGCGCCTGCCTCATGATCGGTCAGGATTCGCTCACCGACTGATCATTCGGACGACATTGGATGTCAACGATGCGAGCCTCATCCCTCGATGTCGTCATTGCTTGTGCCATTCTTGCCGATCCTTGCCAATGCTGGCATTCGGCTTGCATTTTGAATCGGCAGAGTCGCAGCAGGATCCGAGACGGTCCGGTCAGGCGCAGTCGTGCGAGTTTGGATCCGCAGCGGCTTTGCAAGTGGCATCGAAGCCAATCGATGCCGACGCTGTCCACTCGGTTTTCCAAACGATGAGGGAGTCACAATGAAGTCCCTGGAAGTGATTGCATTGCTCAGTCTGCTTGGCATGTTGCCGATTGCATGGGATCATCTGCAGCAGCAGGCCATCGCCCAGACCGAGTGTGAGTTGCGTGTGCAGGTTGCCGTTCAGGCCAGTGAGACGCGCATGTCGGCACAGCGGATGCTCGACAGTGAGACCGCTCGCAATCGTGTATCAGAGGTAATGGCCAGTCATTCTTGCACGCGATGAGCAATCTCCACATGGCGATCGATGCTCAATGGTCTTGCGCCGCGCCGTTCAACAGCCCCAGTGCTGCGTAGACCTTGGGGTCGATGCAGGTGCGGCTGGTCGATTTGCGTTGCAGCCAGCGCTGGATGCGGTCGAGAGGAACAACATGTACCTTGATCGACTCCGACTCATCACCGCCGCCATCAGTCTTTCTCTGGCAGTCGCGGGCGAGGAAGAACTGGATCATCTCGGTGGACATGCCAGCCGATGAGGGGCCGCAGAACGACATTGTCCAGTTGCGGGAGGTAAATCCGGTCTCTTCCAGCAATTCCCGCTTCGCAGCTCGGAGCAGGGGTTCCTGCTCTGCACCGGCAATGTCACCTGACAGTCCGGCGGGGAGGTCGATGACCTTCTTCTGCACAGGGGGACGGTATTGTTCCGTAAGGATCAACTCGCGCGTCTGTGTGACCGCGACAATCGCAACGACACCGCTGCCGCGAATTCGGTCTGCAAATTCCCAGTGATCGCGGCGGCGCAGCGCAAGATGGACGCCCTGGGCGACAGTTTCGACTCGTTTACGTGGCAACGGCTCACCTCGTGCGGGCTGCGGGACTGGGAAGTGTTGGCTGAAATCGGAGACCGTTCGGGATGGAGGGCACCTGGTCATGTTGGCGAACGCTGCCATCGCTTGCCAGTGTGGCGATTCTGCCTCCCGCAATCCCCCCAACCACTTGATTGACGAACCCCCCACCAACCCACAAGAATACTCCCATCGGGGCGTAGCTCAGCTTGGCTAGAGCGCTACGTTCGGGACGTAGAGGTCGTAGGTTCAAATCCTATCGCCCCGACTGGACTGGATTTGAGGCCGTTTGGCGAGCTCGTC
>JAGQQB010000260.1 GCA_020426425.1 Planctomycetaceae bacterium
CGTGACAGCGGAACTCCATGATCAGTCAATGCCTTGCGTCAAACTCGATGTGTAACTGAGAACTTGGAACTACTGAAAATCGAAATCCGAAACAAATCAGAAGCACAAAGGACCAAAACGGTGCGTGTTACTGCGAGGCCAATTGCGCCGAACGCGCGTTTCAGGTTTCCAATTTCGAATTTGTGTCAGATTTCGAGTTTCGGATTTGGGACTCCTCAACCACTCCCGCCATCTTCCGTTGCCTGCGGGCAATCTTCTCCGGCAACTTGGAGAAGTTGTGCAGCCAGCGGTCGTACTGATCCCCTTTGAACTGGAAGTACTCGCCGACTTCAGGATGCGGCAGAATCAGGAAGCGCTCGTCCCGCATCCCTTCGATGACGGAATCAGCGACCTCGGCCGGAGTTTTGGCTGAGAAGTGCAGGAACTGATGGATGGGGTCGTCGAGGTCGAGAAAGTCAGTTGCGACGCCGGCAGGGCAAAGGCACGACACCCGGAGTCCCTTACGGCGATACTGGATGCTCAGCCATTCGGCGAGTGAAACTGCCGCATGCTTGGTGACCGAATACGGGGCGGAGCCAATCTCAGTGAGCACGCCGGCCGCCGACGCCACCTGCAGCAGATAACCTTCCCCCTGCTCCAGCATCAAGGGGACCGCGGCCCGGGCGGCGTACACGTGAGCCATCAGGTTGATTTGCCACAACCGCTGCCAGTCCTCGTCCGGTGCTTCGACACCACCAGACGCGGTAATTCCCGCATTCGAGACGACCACATCGATCCGGCCGGTTCGCTCAAACGTTTCCCCAATCAGGGTGGCGAGTTGTGCTTCGTCCCCAACATCGCATGCGACACCGAGAGCACCGATTTCGGCGGCAGTTTTCTGGGCGGCCGCGCCATCGATATCGGCGACCACCACCTGGGCGGCTCCTTCCTGTACGAATCGTTCGGCAATCGCCCGGCCAATCCCATTGGCTCCGCCAGTGACGATGCAGACTCTCTCGTCAATATCCATTCGCTTACCTGACCATCCAATGCTGCGTGACGGAATTGTGACGTGATGTTTCGCCACACAGGCTCCGCCTGGTGCTTGTCCTCATCTCAGCGCACAGGGTAACCAGAAACCGGCCGTGAGATAACCCTGAAGTTTGCCGCTCTGCAGCATTGCGGCTGTGGCAATCTGCCGTTCCAATTCGTCCCGACGCTTGACATTGCCCGTGGCAAGAATGATCATCGCCAGATGATTCTTGTAATCGGAGATTCGAGAGTCACTTACGGTCGCGGGTGAAGGTGGAACTGGTCCCCAAACGCAAGCCGTCCGCTCAGTGTTGGAGAGGAATTGAGATGGCCGCTGGTCAGCGCAAATTGGATATCGAACAGATTGGCGATGTGACTGTCGCCCGGTTCGTGGACAAGAAGATCCTGGACGAGAACAACATTCAGGTCATCGGTAACCAACTGTTCGGCCTCGTCGAAGAGGATGGACGTAAGAAGATCGTGCTCGATTTCACCAACGTCGAGTACCTCTCGAGTGCTGCGCTGGGCAAGCTAATCACCATGGACAAGAAGGTGAAAGCCGCAGGCGGCAAGCTGCGTTTGTGCTCGATTCGCCCAGACATCTACGAAGTCTTTGCAATCACCCGGTTGAACAAGCTGTTTGACATCAAGGACGATCAGGAAGCGGCGCTCGCCGGGTTGTAGCGTCTGTTGGCTTTGGGCCATTGGCAGTCTGCGATTAGCCATCTGCGGTTCGTTCGACCTTGGATGTTCAACCTTCGGTCGTCGAACTGCTCCCCAATGCTGCGGCAGGCCCTTGCTTGCGCTGCTTGGCGTGGGAAATCTCGAGCGAGGAGTGGCAGCGAGGAGTCGCGTCGTTCAATTCGATTGCATCCCCTCCACAAACCCTCAACGCCTCAACGCTGCCTGCTCTGGACAGTTACGTGCCAACTCGGGACACTTTCAGACAATCTGTCCATGTGCCCGCTTGTCTTCACGACCGTGTTCGCCGCATGCCTTCCTCCCGAGTGATTCGCTCACTGCTGTTGGTCGTCCTCTTGCTCATGGCGCCATCGATGGCCGCCGCGCAAGTGCTGGTCAAGAGTACGCAGTGGGGCTGGGACAACAAGATGCGTCCTTACGGCTTCAATCTTGTCACGGTGATCGTGACCAATTCGGGAAACAATCTGTGGCGTGGGTCGTTTCGGATGATCAACAAGTCCGGGGCGCTGGGGGTTGATGTCCCGCTGATTGAGCCGGACATGGTGATCGAACCAGGGGGAGACCGTCAGCTGCAGTTTCTGGTGTATGTCGAATCGACGAACGAATTCGAACTGTCGTGGGGACGACGTCAAGGAGAACAGTACTTGTTCAACTCCGTGGAAACCGGGACGAACCTATCGTCAACGAGTGACCCGGCGATCATCATGCTGCGTGGTTTTCGCTCGCGCGGGAGTGCCTCTGTCAGCAGTTACCCGGAAGAGTATTTCCCTAACAGCGCGGCAGGAATGTTTGGGTTACGGGCAGTCTTGCTCGACCATGCGCCGGACCTGACGCCCGCTCAGCAGAAGGCGCTGCTGGATTGGATCCACGGTGGCGGAGAACTGCATCTGTTCGGGAGCAGCGCGAGTGAGCCGTTGGAGTTCAACGGGGTGCTCACTCCGCTGAATCAGCCGTTTGAACAGTTTGCGATCGGATCGGGTGTGGTCATTCGACATGCAGTGCCGATTTCCAAAGCTAACCGAGCGTACATCGACCGTGAGATTCGCGGCCGGGCAACGATCCAGAAAGATCAGAGCGACGATCAGAACAACTACTGGTACGGCAATGTCCCGTCGGCGATCTACCGAGCGTTGGAATTGATCACGCGCCCAGATCACAACTGGGCACTGATCTATCTGTTGGCGTTCGCGTACCTGCTGCTGATCTTCCCCGGCGGCTGGCTCGTGGGGCGCTATCTCGCCGACTATCGATTGACGTACCTGGGCATTATCGGACTGGTCGTGTTGTTCAGTCTCGCGTTCGATCAGGTCGGCCGTCGCGGTTATGGGGAGGTAACGTCGGTCAACAGTTGTGCGATCGCTCGCCCTGCAGCAGAGGGACGCAGTTCCGTCCTGCAATACAGCAATGTGTTCGTCACCTCCGGTGGACAGTACGAGATTGAGCATCCTGAGGCCGAAGACGCCGCCTACAGCTCCGGCCAAACGAACGAACTCGTGCGCGGCGCGGCGCTGAATCGCCCGTTGGGGCAAATGATTGCTGAGATTCCCGCGTTCTCGAATCGCACCATGCTCCATACGGCCATCGTACCCTATTCGATCAGCCGCCTGTCGATCGCGCAGGTGCAGATCGATTCCGATGGGGATTTGCAGAACCTGGAACTGAGGATCGATGACGAGCAGGCCTGGCCAGCGAATGTCTTCGAGATGCGGCTCATTTATGGCGACCGAATTTGGACTCTGACGCGACGCGACGCGAATGTTCTTGTGCTTGGAAATGCCCAGCACCTGCCAAGCCTGCTGCAGCAACATGAATGGTATCGTTCACCGTATGCCACCCGGAATCACGAGTCGCCGGACCAACTGTTCGCGGAAACATTCGTGCCGGCCATTGCGATCGACCTTGAAATCTTCTCGCAGGACGCGATTCAGAGTATCCAACTGCCACGCGACGTGGTTCGCATCTACGTGTTCGCCGAGGCACCCGACGAATTCAAAGCCGTCGGTTCGCTGACCGAGCAGCAGGCGGGCCGCGTCCTGTTTGTCCAACAAGTCCGTCTTCCGGAAGATGCCTGGCAGGCCGGACTGAATGGTAACCGGGTACGGAAAGTGTCCCAGCCACAAGAGGAGCAAGCCAACACAGCTCCCGCCGTCTTGGTCGAAGAGTGATCGCAGTTACGTTGCATTGCTCATCTCCCCCAATCGCTCCACCCTGATTGCCCAACGCCTCAACGAGGACCGCTGGTCCCGCAACGCTCAATGCAGCATGTCCGAACTGCTCGTCACGACCAACACTGGTGTCACCACCCTGCAACTGAATCGTCCCGAGCGACGGCATGCGCTGTCGCTATCGCTGCTCCAAGCACTCGATGCTGCGCTGCAGACGGTCGCCGACGATCGTTCCGTCCGGGCAGTGGTGATCGCTTCGTCTGGCAAGGTGTTCTGTTCCGGACACGATCTTGGGGAAATGACCGGACGCGATGCCAGCGAGTACGAAGAACTGTTCCGCACCTGTTCGCAGGTGATGCAGCGGATTCATCAAATCCCGCAGCCGGTGATCGCCCGAGTACAAGGTTATGCGACGGCGGCAGGTTGCCAGCTCGTCGCGGCTTGTGATCTCGCGGTTGCGGCCGAGTCGGCTCAATTTGCGACACCGGGAGTAAAGATCGGTCTGTTCTGCACCACTCCGATGGTGCCGCTCGTTCGCAACATCGCCCCAAAGCTGGCGATGGAAATGCTGCTCACAGGACAGCCGCTGAGTGCCCAACAGGCGCTGGCGGCAGGACTCGTGAATCGTGTGGTATCTGAAGATCAGCTCGATGCGACCATCGCTGAGTTTACGTCCGCCATCTGCCAGTCGAGTCCGTTGACAGTCGCGATCGGCAAGCGGGCATTCTATGAGCAACTGCCGCTCGATGAACCGACCGCATACTGCCAGGCAGTGGAGACGATGACGAGCAACGCTCTGGCGCACGATGCGCAGGAAGGGATCTCCGCGTTCCTGCAGAAACGTCCTCCGCAGTGGACTGGCGAGTAGTCGCTGATGGTTGAGCCACTCCGCATTCTGTTAACTGGCTTTCCGCCATTTCCCGGCTGTCCGGTCAATCCAACCCAGCAACTGGTTGAAGCGGTGCGACTTGGCGAAGTTCGACTGCCCGATAAGTGCGAAGTCCGCCCGGAAGTCGTGCCGTGTGCGTATCGCGAGGTTGAAGAGGTCTTCACTGGCCTGATCGACGAATTCCAGCCGCATGTCGTGCTGAGCTTTGGCGTCGGGCATCGGGACAATCTGCTGCATCTCGAGTGCCAAGGGATCAACCTCGATGACTCCGCTGTCGTGGACAACGCCGGGGAGTGTCGCCAAGGAGGCGAAATCATTCCCGGCGGCAAATTTGTCCTGCCGGCAACGCTCGACCTGCAACAACTGTCGCGACATCTGGAGTCCGTTGGTGTCAACCACGTGTTGAGTGACTCTGCCGGGCGGTACCTGTGCAATCACCTGCTCTACTTCGGCCTGCACCTCGCCCGAAAACAAACTGTGCCGTACCAGATGACGTTCATTCACGTCCGTCCGCTCGATGCCTGCGGTGGAACGACGGCCATCGTGTTCCAAGAGTTCGCCGCCGCAGTCGAACATCTAATCGAGGGAGTCGTTGGTCAGTGCCGATGGGGGGGGTAGGTGCGGGGAAAACTCGAATCTCGAAATCCGAAACAAATTCGAAATCAGAAACGTCATTCGCGCTACGTCGCGACATCAGCAGTCGGGCGACTAAAAGACGAAGGACCGAACCACCGTTTCGGTCCTTCGTCTT
>JAGQQB010000261.1 GCA_020426425.1 Planctomycetaceae bacterium
GTGAAGCCGATGCCAGTTCCCAGTACCACCCAGTCTTTGCCGGTATCCAGGCCGGTGGTGGCGAAGCCCGGCGCGCCGGCGATCGAGGCGGATTTCACATACTGTGTCGACAGATACTCGTGCAACCACGCCGCGCGGAACGTGGGTGTGAAGGCCCAGCCATTGAGGAGGTCGATCTCATGAGAGATACGTGTGCCCAGCGTCGTTCGCAACGAACTGGTCGAAAAGTCATCCACCGTCAGGTTTGCCGCGCCAGCGCGGGGTGGCCTGACCGCTCGTTCAGAGCGGTTGGGTCGCGAAGCGACAAGATGACAGTCCATGTGTGTCCGATGAACAGGGATCGCCTCTATTTGACAAGATCACCAATGATGATTCATCTTGTGCCTCCGGCACCCAGCCGACCGGCTGGGCCACCCTGCGCGGCCTCGAAAAACTCCTCCTGATCCTCCACGGCACTGACCTCACGCAATAAAATGTGGGTAACGTTGACTGCAGCCTACGGCACTGACAGACATTGGCCGAATCCGACGCGATGTGGAACCACTCTGGCAATACGCATGGAGCAATGATGAAATCGATTTCCAAAGAACTGCTGATCAGTTTGGTTGATCGGGCCGATGGTGGCCCGGCGCGGACTGCCGAAATCATTCGATTGTCCCTGGAGGAAGCCGGTCTCGCCGACGAAACGGCACTCAAATACCTCTCCACTGATGCACATGACCATCTTCGTTCCCCGGTTGTGGACCAGGTCTACTCAACTCTGCAAGCACTGGTGGCTCGCGGTGTGCTGGAGGGAGAAGGAAACTGGGGTACCCCACCTGCGCATCCTCAGCACACGAGCGTGCGGCGTCCAGCGAAGTGACGTACGCTGGGATAGCCGGTGATGTGGCTGGGGCGTTTGACAGGCGCGACTGTTGAGAAAGTGTTCCTCGCAGTCAAGACGTCGTCTTACAACCGGGTCAGTTGGCACGCTCAGGAGCGGAGCGGATGGGCGTGGTCGAACATGCTACAGCCAATCATCTCTGAGGAAAGCAGGGGGGCCCTTTCCTGAAAGAGGTTGTGTTGTCCAGTGGTTGGTTTTGGATTTTTCCCGGCGAAGTGGTGATGCGATGCCTGAAAATGGTGTCTGGTCTGTCAGCTTTGTGCCGGATGCCCTGGATGACGAATGATGTTGGGTGTCCCGGCTCTTTGAGCGTGCAGAACCGGGGTTCAGGCCGCAACGCTGCACTGAACCGACCATCGGCAGGATTCGGTCGTTCGTTGGTTCGGATGCGGGAATCCGGGGGACTTGGTCTCGTCCGCTGCTGGCGACTGGGGTAAGACCATTGTGCGACGGACGATGATGGCTCCCGCAGCATACCTTTCCCAGATTGCCTACGCGGAACGATGTGCGGGGTGTCAATCAGCAGAAATTGCCCCCATTGGAGTTTCAGCCAGTCGTTGGACGACATTAATGGAGCGTGGTTGTGCGCTCGCTCAACTCGCCGCGCTTCGCCGTCAGCAGGAGGTTGTCGGAGGAGCGGGACCGGGGGTGATTCCTCGGTGGACGACAACGGATTTGTCGCAGCAAGGGACGTACGGAGACAACAGGGATGTCAGAACTTCAGCCAACACGCCGGTTGGGACGTGGACTAAGCGCTCTCCTGGGAGGAGGAGCGCCAGCTCATCAAGAGACCACGCCGGAGGAACACTCCGAATTGCGGCAGATTCCGATCGGACAGATCACCCGCAATCCGTTCCAGCCGCGTCAGATCTTCGACCAGGAATCCCTTGGCGAACTGGCATCGAGCATTCGCGAACATGGTGTGCTGCAACCGCTGATCGTGCGGGCTGTTGAGAGTGGCTATCAGCTGGTGGCGGGGGAACGACGCTGGCAGGCGGCTCAGAAGGCTGGGCTGACGAACGTCCCGTGTCGTGTGGTTGATGTCATCGACAAGACGGCGTGCGAGTTCGCGCTCGAAGAAAACCTGAAGCGGAAAGATCTCAACGACCTCGAAAAGGCGATGGCCTTCCGCGAGTACATCGATCACTTCGAATGCACGATCGAGGAACTGGCCAAACAGTTGAGCATGAGCCGTTCGTCGGTGAACAACATGCTGCGTCTGCTGGACCTCGCCGATCCGGTGAAGAACGCTCTGCACGCCGGCAAGATTACCGCTGGTCACGCCCGGACGCTGTTGCCGCTGGACGTTGCCGATCAGTTGGCGATGTGCGGACGCATTCAGGCGGAGTCGTTGTCGGTTCGGCAGACGGAGAAGGAAGTCCGCACGCTACTCGGGCGTCCTCAGCCGGAAGCTCAACCTGCTGAGCAATCATCTGCCAACGTCGCTGCCGAGACGGTGACCACGGAAACGGCGACCGCTGAATCTGATGCGGTCCCAGCCATGACGAGCGATGCTGCTCCGGAATTTGCCGCGTCGACCGAGTTAGCGCACGAGGCGACCGGTGACGACTCGGCCACGATTTCGATTGAGGAAGCGCGCGATCAAGCCGATGAGCTGCGCACGGCG
Organism: Planctomycetaceae bacterium; assembly: GCA_020426425.1. GTDB lineage: Bacteria > Planctomycetota > Planctomycetia > Planctomycetales > Planctomycetaceae > JACKHO01. The sequence continues at coordinate 2,511 of JAGQQB010000261.1, forward strand.
CATGTCGCTTCGATGGAAGAGCAGCTCTCAGCAGCATTCGGAGTTAAGGTGCAGATCAAGTTGAAAACGAAAGAGACCGGCTTCATCGTGTTGCCGTTCGCTTCGAATACCGACTTCGAACGCATCCTCAAACTCGCCCGTCGAGCGGCGTAGAACGCCACAGGGGCTTACCGGAAAGGACGTCTGTGCGTGGCTGCCTGTCATGCACAGCCGCCTGATCGCCGCAGGGATGTCTGCTGGATCAGAGCCGGTCGCGTGAGTGTCGCACGATTCTCCGAACCGTGCCGAGTCCTTCTGCGGCAACGTGCTGTGAATCCAAATCCGTCGATCCAATTGGACTCGACCCGACTCGGAGAGTCGGGCGACACTGGGGGGCGGACGATAAGGTGAGTCGGGCGACACGGTGGGCGAGCGACACGGTGGGGAGCATCGACGGCGAGATGAATGCTTCACCGGGGACGCAGCACGACCCCGACATCGTCCGAGTATTCCGCCACAATGTCCGCCTGGGCGACCAGTTCGTCCAGTAACTCGCGCAGTGTGACATTCTCCCGCCGCAGTGAGTATTCAACCGCCAGTTGTTCGCCGGTGAGGTGACTGACATCGACCGGAAGAGCGGCGAGTTCGCTCCATTGTGCGAGCAGCGTTCGCATTGGCAGCGGGCGGCTCTGCTCAAACCGGGTCAGCCGTTGCGCGACCGCGACATCCACCTGATACAACGGTGGTTCGGGAGCCAGCTCAACCAGCAGTGGGGGATCGCGCGGATCGTTCGGAACAGGCTGTCCAGGAGCCAGCAGCGTCAGCGGATCGCCAGACTGTTGAGGATCGAGCGTCAAGCCATCGGCCATAGCCGCCATGCGCCGCAGCACGACCGCATCAACATCGGCACTGATCCAGCGGACGGAACCATCAGCCAGCAGCACATGCATGCCGCCTGCCTCGCCAGTTCCCAATCCATCGGGGCCGTCGATGTAGGGTTCCGTCGTCAGGCTTCGCAGAGTCGCAGTACCAGGCGCGGCCCATGATCCAAGTTGCTGCCGCGCGCCGGAGACGAGTAACGTGTTTGCCAGGCCATCGGTCACATCGTCGAGTCGAGTGCGGCGGATCAGCGAGAAGATGCCCGCACGAGGATGCGTCGCTGGGAGTCGTGTCGCATCGCGACCAACTCCGGCGATGCCGACCAGGTGACTGGCTGGATAACCATCCTCACCTACGAGGTCGGGAACTCCGGGAAGCTGGTAGGCCTCAACACGTCGCCGGACGAACTGATCGTTGGCAACGTCAGTCCACGGCCGCCCTGGGCGATAGGGGGGCGCAGCGGGGTTCGCCTGTTCCAGCAGGCCGAGCCAACTGAGTCCACTCTTTGACTGAGCCGCCGGGAACATCTCCTCGCGCTGCAATGCTGGCAGCAGTGTGGTGTAAAGTATTGCGAATCGCGTCTGGGTTGTGATCAGTGGCGGTTCGTCATCCGTTGCGGGCGCTGCGACAGGATCAACCGTTGGCCCACTGGGAGCGGGCTCGGTTCCCTGTTGCGGTGGCTTCGGTTGAGGTTGTCGACGGCGGTCGCGACTCGACTCCGGCCAGAACATCCAGGTCACCAGCAGCACCAGGACCACGCCAGCGATGCGCCAGACCCACGGTGATCGTCCGGTGTCCGGTGTTTGCCCAAACAATGGGGGATCGGGGGAAACTCGGGGCGACGGCTTTTGCGGCACGATGGCCGCCAGTTGACCAGCCGATTCGACAATGTCGACCGGCCCCTGACAGTCAGGACAATGGACAGTCCGGCCCCGCAGTTGCGGATCTTGTAGACGCAATCGCGCGGAACAATGAGGGCACGGAAACTCATGCATCCCGGAAGGGTATGCCGAGAAGCGTCTGGGCGGGAAGAGGAGCCTGCAAGCTGGACGACGAGATGGTCGTCATCGCCACGACCTCGTCGCGCTGGTTGCGTGGAGGATGGCTGTCCACTTGCCGCAGGGTTACGTGGTCAAGTCGAGGTTGATCTGGTTGTCACCCGCTTTGACATCCTGTTCGAGTGACGTGTCGTCGTTGTAGTCCGACGGAATTGTCTCTTCAGTTGCCTCGCGAATGATGTTCTCTCCGCTCTCGTCATATTCCGCCTCGCGCATCGTGGAGACTGAGACCTGGCAACGCCCGATCTTGGCCCCTTTGACACCGGGCATGTACTCCAATTCATACCGACCATTTTCGTCGGTAACCCCGGTACTGGTGCGGCCCCCTTCCTTGGGCCAGAAGGAAACCGTCGCGCCAGCGACCGGATTCCCATCGAGCGTGACAGTGCCGGTCACCGTGCCGACCTCAGGCATGTCGGACGCTCCCCCCCCGCAGGCTGAGAGACAACCAGCAAGGACCAGCAGACTGAAGACTTGCACTTGCCGCAACATGAATCAACTACCCCTGTAGAACAACAACGACCCGGCGGCGTAGAACACCGCCGAGTCGCCATTCTTTAGTAAAGGTGGACAGGCCACCACTGCTTCGTGACCGATCATACGACCTGCCATCCGCTGCGGACAAGCACATGCGGTCGCAAAGGACACTCCAGCATTCGAACCATGGAATCTCTTAGAACTCGCCGACGACATTGCCGTCGTCAATCGCGATGAGGTATTCCATCAGGCTGTTCACAGTGGCGTTCTGGTTGTGGTTGATGTTCTCGCTGATGAAGCGGACCGAGCCATCTCCCAGCGTCACCTGCACGCCCCCTTCGTGTCGGCTGCTAATTCCCCGGCGACAGCTTGAATAAGCGTTGATGCCCGGACGTCCCATGGCCAGCACGTTGGATTGCCCGTGACGATCGTGGTTGTTGGTCTCATCCTGGTTCGTCCGATAGCGAATCCCCAGAGCGTTCGCCCCCCAGCAATTGCCGCCATCGTCCCGCTTCTCGATTCGCTCTGCGACGAAGATCACGTTGCTCGTCCCGTC
>JAGQQB010000262.1 GCA_020426425.1 Planctomycetaceae bacterium
CGCGTCATCAGCTTGGCGGTCATGCCGGTGGAATTCTTGAGCGTATAAATCTCGACTGCCTCGCCACCGGCAGTCTTGCCAAACGACTCCGCTTGCGGAACCGCCGCCCACAATGCTCCGCTCGTCAGCCACAGCAGGCAACAGGTCGACAAAACAGTTTTCCAGCGCAGCATTTGCGTCGTCTCCAGATCAAGTAGCGAGTGTGAGCTTGTTGGCCCGCGATTATGGCCGTCCGCCACACAACTTGTCGAGCGAACAGTAGACCGCTTCGACTACTTGGGCGGCACCTGACAGTTGGTGGTCGTACCCGACGCTGCCAGTGGCGGCAGCGGCGAACTGACGGCACCGTTTCCGATTCGCAAGAGGTGACCACCTGTCATCAGACGCACCCTGACCACGTCACCACTCCGTGCGTGTGACCAATCGTGGAACGTATTCGGCCCATGCCCGCACGCCATCCCACACGACTCTCCGCCTTCACCTGAGGCAACCTGTGCTATTCGCTGCTGAGCAGTCCCAACACCAGATCCTCAACATCTCAAATAATTCGACACAATCCCCGTGATATCCCATCCACGCTCCCGCCTTGAGTACCACAGAACCCAGTCCCCCGCGACACAATCCACCGCCAGATTGCCCACAAGACCCCAATCTGGCCCAAAACCTGGAACTCGACCGATGCCCAATTCCAAGCAAACTCTGATCCCTCCCTTCCTGCTGATCGCCCTGGGCACTGGCTGGTTGCTCACCACACTCGGCGTCGTCCCGGCCATTGACTGGATCTGGACCCTCGGACTGGCGATCACCGGGGTGCTGTTCTTCGTGATGGGGGGCTTCAACAAGTTCACCTTTGTGGGGGGCAGTTTCTTCGTTTGCACCAGCTTGTTCTCTGCCATGCGGCAGACCGGTCAACTTGCGCTCAACACCGAGGTCCCCATCCTGGTCATCCTGTCCGGTGTCCTGATGCTCATCGCCCACTCGTCCGCCATCCCCAACGCCCCCTGGATGCTCGATGCGGTACAGATTCAGCAACCAAGAAAGAAGGGAGCCGGACTCTCGTAGCCCAAGGCGCACACGACAGTCGCTCGATCGTCGAACCAGTTGTTCCCGGCTCAATCTGATCGCTGCCGAGAACGAAACTACTGCGGTAACGACTCAGTCCCCGTTCCCAATGGCCCGCGACACGAGACTCTCGTCGAAGTAGTTCGTCGCCATGCCGGCGTCAATCACCAGTCCCTGGGAGTTGATGCCAGACGAACGAGGGCTCAGCAGGAACGCGGCGGCGTTAGCGACTTCAGCCGTTTCGACCGCGTGCTTGCGCAGCGTCGCCTGTTCCGCGAACAGATAGGAATCCACGTATCCTGGAATCCCGGCTGAGGCCGACGTCTTGAGCAGGCCCGGGCAAACCGCGTTGAATCGCACACTGGAGAACTTCGAGAACGACTTCGCCAAAAAACAGATCGAAGAATCGAGGGCCGCCTTCACCGGAGCCATATAGCCGTAGTTCTCCGCCGCCATGCGCGTGGTCGAAATCGAAATCGTCACGACGCTCCCCTGTTCGCGGTCGAGCAGATCGGAGAACGCATTCGAGACGGCAATCAGTGAAAAGCAGGAGATATCGACCGCCTGCAGGAACGCCCTCCGCGGCGTCTCGTGAAAGGGAAGCCAACCAGCGGAGTAATCGGCAAACGCGATTGAATGCACGATTCCGTGGATCGACTGGCGGTCGTGTCCCACTTCATTGCGCAGCCGATCAATCTGCTCCTGCTGCTCAACGTCGCACACATAGATGGGGGCATCTCCGAGCAGTTTCCGCAGCGACTCGCGACGGGCTTCACTGCGCACGGAGTACAACACATCCACCCCCGCCTCACGCAGCACCTGTCCAATCTGATAGGCGACACTCTTCCGATTGGCGGCCCCCATCACCAGGATGCTCTTGCCCTCAAGCTGCAGAAAATCCGCCATCAAACTCACTCTGATTCACTCGCGCCGCGATGGCGGCCATGCCAGACAAGACGTGAAAACTCCGACGTCAAGACGCCAGTTGCGGCGAGACAACCACCGCAGATTTCACAGACCAGGGACGCCCCAGCCAACCATCGGCATTAGACAGACAGAGCAGCCGCAACGCCAGTGCGATGCCACCCCAAGCTCCCACGGCGCTCCAGAACCAGACATGCTCGTCCCACTTCACGCCGTACACAGGCAGCAGACTGCCACGCACGGTCTGACTCGCATGAATCAGACTCGCGGGACTCACCAGCGAGACTTGCTTTGCGAACGGATCCTGCCAACCGAGAATTGTCACCAGAAAATACGAGACAACTATCGGAACCGCGATCAGCACGATCACCGTAACCAGCGAGGCGACGATCGCGCGCAATTGTGATTTCATCCACAATCCAAACCAGCAACACATCCACATCAGTGCCGAGAGCAGCACGAGCGATAGCACGGCACTCCGCACCGCGTAGGTGAGATCCCAGCGCAAATCCCAGAACCAATGCTGAAACGCGACAACCGTGAGCAGCGGCACCATAAGAATCCCCAGCAGCCGCCGGACGCCCGAGAGTTTTTCGCTGACAATTCGGCGTCCGGTCAGCGGCGTCGTCAGCAGAGTTCCCAACGTTTGCCGCGCCCGTTCGCCCGAAATCACACTCGCTGCATGCACGCAGACAAGCACCGTGCCAATCATCCAGGTTGTGTACAGCAGCCACGACACCGAATTCGAATCGCTGGACGCGATAAAATTCGTCATCTGTAGATTTGTCATCTGACAGCCCAGCAAGATCGGCGTCTCAATCACGACCAGTACGCGAAACAAATAGCGAAACGTCCCCAGCGATTTCTTCGCCGTTTCGCGCCAGGCGACGGGATCGAAAGCCGGATAGCGTTGATTGTCATCCACCAGCACCACGCCGCCAGTCACATCGTTCATCTCGTTCCAGAACCGATCGAGTCCCTGAAACAACTTCAGCAACGCGTTGCTCGGTGGAGAGAACGCCCGCGAAAACAGGCAAACCCGCGCGGCGACCATCGCGGCAGCCAGCAGCAGTCCGCAACGAATCAGTCCCTGCGGCGACGAGTTCAACTGGACTCCATTCGCATACACGAACGGAACATAGGCGAAGATCCGACCTCCCCCGGAAGTGAAGGAAAAGAACATCACCGCGCCGGTCACGAACACGTACGTCGTGACCAGTGCCGACACCGTGGTCCGGCAGAACGACGAACAGGCCAGCGAAATTGCGGCCAGCTGGGCGGTCCACACGATCAGGACAATGCCAGCTCCAAACAGGTCCTGCGTCGGCACACCACCAAAGGAATAGGCCGCCGCCAGGAGTGGAAACGACAAGACCACCAGGGTCAGCATCGGGATCAACCGGCTCAGCAGCTTCTGCCACAAGATCGACCAGGGGGGCAGGGTGGTGAGCAGCAACAACGAAAGGCTTTCCCGTTCCTTTTCACCCGCCAGTGAGCCGGCGGTCATTGCCGGGAGAAACAGCATGATCCCCAACGCTTCCAGATAGACGATGTTCCAGAACATCATCCGCCCCTGGCCCAAGCTCACGTTCGACTGTAGCGCCCCTCCTTCGCCATAAATCATCATCAGCCCGCCCAGATACAGCAGCAGCCCATACAACCCGCGAATGATATACGTGCGGGTTTGCAGCGACTGCTCGCCCAACTCCTTCACCAACAGCGGCGCTTCCGGGGTCAGCTTCATGGCGATTTCTCAGGAGACATCCTGCCGCGAACAATCCTCAGTCCCAGATCCTGGATCCTCAGTCCTAGATCCTCAGTCCTCGATCCTCAGTCCTCGATCGCACCATCTACGTCCATTTCCACCTGGACCAATGGCTCGATCTCTCCGGCCCGTTTCACTTTTCCAATCACGGTCTCATATAGGGTGTGATGCCCCAGCACCGTGCGGGGCAGAACCCCAGGTTGCAGCGAGTGATAATACAGCCACTGCTCGCGCCCGATACGCAGTCTGGTGCCGAACGCTTCATTCGCCGCGAGCATTCGGCCATCTTCAACGCTCGTCAATGGGGTCCAGTCGCAAGGTGCTTCCTGGCGGGGAGGATGCCAGTCGAGCACCAGCGGCACACACATCGCCCCTTCGCCGGTCGCCCCCTCAATACCGATCCCGTCTGCGTTGATCCTCACTCCGCCACCTGGCGCGAATCGATCCTGGGCCCATGCGATCGGGAACAACCGAAGTCGCAAATCGGCAAACTGCACGGCGGCTTCGCGCGTCGCTGCATCGTGTTCCCCGCGCGGCGCTGCAGGTTTTGCCTTACCGTTCGCACCAACCGTCGCCGCAAGTTGCTCTGCGGCGAAAGGCAGCTGCCAAGCCAACTCCAACTTCTTCCCCACACCAGCCCGAACAATGTCGACCAGGAACATTCCCCGGTCTACATGATTCAGCAGGAGTTGTCTGGTAACCAGAATCCCGTTGGCCTCGTCCTTCAACTGCAGTTCGACAAAGTCCGCTTCGTCATCCTCGAAAACACAACTGCACACCCACTCGTTCCCGGGCGACCAGGGCTGACCATCCACCCGCAAATCGATCCCCCAATTTCCCCTCAGGACCGGTTGACCGCCAAATGTGATTTCCAACCAGGGCAGAGGACCATCGTTGCGGAACAACACCTGATCCACGTCGGTGTCCCAAGTCGATCGCAGACAGCCCCATTCGGCCCAATCCGACTGGTGCGATTCATCGGGCAGGTCCCAGCGACTCACCCCCTGCCGACGCCCCGCGACTCCAGATGCTGAATACACACTCAACAAACGGCGGGCAGGATCGTTCTTCTTGTACCCGAGCCCCGACAGCACCTGTTCCAATTCCGTCAACGTGCCGGTGGCTTCTGACTGCAGTGTCGAGAGTCGTCCCGGTGTCGCCAGACAGAGTGATCGGGACAGCATTTGCTCCAATCTGCGCTGGATCTTGCCAGTCAGCATCGACGCTCCCATTGCCGTCAGCCCCAACTCCGTCCGAGCCAACGACTGCAGCAGCGGCACCAGATTGCCGACCCAGCCGACATCGAGCGTGCCGTCGGAGTCCGTCACTGCCTGCAAACATTTCCCCCAGTTCCGCGCCCCCAATTCCGGCCACTTCTTGGCCACCTTCAACGAACCAAAGACCAACCCGGCATAGACCGGCAACTCAGTTGCCGCCAGCAAAAGGTCCAGCCGCTGCGATTCCGCAATGTCCTCCACGACAGACGCTGGTTCCCCCTCAATCCAGCGACATGACCGGGTCAAACTCCAGCGCCACAACGAAAGTCGATCGTCCGCAGAAAGCGGCACCGCTCCCAGCAGGATCACCAGGGAAGCGAGCACCTCGGCGACCTCCTCAGCATGCGAACCCTGCGCTGCCAGTCCCTGATCCGGCGCTGCCAGTCCCTGTGCGATCAAGTCCGCAATCTCCTCAGTCGCGACCTT
>JAGQQB010000263.1 GCA_020426425.1 Planctomycetaceae bacterium
AGCAGGTCCGCAAGCGGTCTGCGGAACCGAGGCCGCTGAGTTAGGGTGTGAGGGGGGAGACGGTCGTGGACTCGCAGTCTCCTTCCTCTACACTGGCGCCGCTCCCTACGCTGGCCATTCGCCAGTGAACACTTCGGTCGCAGGCCCGGTCATGTAGACTTCGCCGCTCTCGGCCCACTCCAGGGTCAAATCGCCGCCGGGGAGATGGCACAAAACCTTGCGGTCGGTCAGGTCGTTCAGCACCGCTGCCACAGCAGAGGCACAAGCGCCGGTCCCGCAGGCGAGCGTTTCGCCGCTGCCACGTTCCCACACCCGCATGATCATTTCGCTGCGGGAGACAATCTGAATGAACTCGGCGTTCACTCGTCGCGGGAAGGCCGGATGCGTTTCCACCATGGGGCCGATGCGATGCACCCAGTCGTCGTTCACTTCGTCAACAAACGTCACACAGTGCGGATTCCCCATTGAGACGCAGGTGACTTCGAGCGTCTTGCCGCCGACCTCCAATGGCGTTTTCAACGGAGGATCGCCGGGGAGCGTCGTCGGGATCTTCGCCGCTTCGAGGATGGGAGCCCCCATGTTCACGCGGACTTGCTGCACCTTGCCGTTCTCTGGAAACACCTGCAGCGTGAGCACGCCGCGACCAGTTTCGATGGTCAATTCCGGCTTCGTCGCAATGCCATGATCGTACACGTACTTCGCCACGCAGCGCACGCCGTTGCCGCACATTTCCGACTCGCTGCCATCGGCGTTGAACATCCGCATCCGGGCGTCCGCCTGTTTGGATGGACAAATGAGAATCAATCCGTCGCTGCCAATGCCGAAGTGGCGGTCACTCACGCGCCGCGCCAGTTCGGCAATATCGTCGGGGAGTGACTCCTGGAAGCAGTCAACGTAGACGTAGTCGTTCCCAGCGCCGTGCAGCTTGGTGAATTTCATTGGGGAGAGGAGTGGCTAGTGGGTAGTGGGTAGTGGGTAGCCAAGAGCCAACGGCTAACGGCCAATCGCCAAAAGCCCTCTTCCATTCGTCAGCGGGGGCAGCGTTTAAGGCCGCTGAGACGCGCGCAGCCTTCGTCGGTCAGGATTTCATCCAATTGCCGCACCAGAGCAGAGGACACGCCGGGATTGTAGAAGTTCGCGGTGCCCACCTGCACGGCAGCGGCCCCGGCAACGAGGAACTCCATGACATCGTCGATGGACTGAATGCCGCCAATGCCAATGATCGGCACGTCGACCGCTCCGGCCACCTGCCAAACACAACGCAAGGCGAGCGGCTTAATGGCTGGTCCGCTCAGGCCGCCCAGGATGTTCCCCAGAATCGGCTTGCGGCGTTTCCAGTCGATCGCCATCCCCTGAAACGTGTTGACGAGGGAAACAGCATCGGTCCCTCCTTCTGCCGCCGCCTGAGCAATCGACACCACGCTGGTGACATTCGGCGTGAGCTTGGTGACGATCGGCAGCGGGGTTGCCGACCGCACGGCACTGACGAGTTCCCTGGTGCTGTCGGGATTCGTTCCAAAATCGACCCCGCCACTCACGTTGGGGCAGGAGATATTCAGTTCCACTCCAGCCAACGCATTCAGACCGCCGCTGGCCTGTGCAAAGGCCCCCAGTCGCTGCGCCATCTCGGCATAGTCGTCGATGGTCCGACCGGCAATGTTCGCGATGATGCCCGTCGGTAACGTGAGCAGATACGGGAGATGCTTCTCGATGAAGACATCTATGCCGTCGTTGTCGAGCCCGATCGAATTCAGCATTCCAGAGGATGTCTCGACCGTACGCGGCGGCGGGTTCCCGATGCGTGGCTGCGGTGTAACCGTCTTCGGAATGACACCACCCAGTTGCTGAAAGTCCACAAAGTCGGTCATTTCCTTCGCGTAACCAAACGTCCCCGAGGCCACGAGGATCGGGTTTCGCAACTGCAGACGTCCCAGTGAAACGGACAAATCAGGCATCGAAATTCGGCAGGGTTGGGGAGGCAATGGATCAGCCGGAGAACAATAGCCGCGGATCGCTCCGCAATCCAACGTGGTGAAGGCGTTGCCATCCACAACAGTGCGACACTTTTCATCAGCACGACGCGTGCCAGTCCGTCAGGGATCGCGGTGGCTCGTTCCTCGGCTTGGAGTGTAGCAGGCCCCAACGGCACTCGCCTCTCAACAGATTGGCAAGCACCGGGGTGCGGGCGTTACCATTGTCCACCGCGTTCCCACTGCCCGAGCACCAGAGCTGATCATGCTACGACTTCTTTCCGCACTCGTCGTGACGACATCGCTGCTGTCGTGCGGTGTAGTACATTCCTTGGCCGCCGAACCAGCGACACCGATGTACGACGTTATCATCTACGGCGGTACAAGCGCCGGGGTGATTGCCGCCGTGCAGGTGAAAAAGATGGGCAAGAGCGTGATCATTGTGTCGCCCGACAAGCATCTGGGTGGCTTGTCAGCAGGGGGCCTGGGTTGGACCGACTCGGGAAACAAGGCGGCGATTGGGGGACTCAGCCGCGAGTTCTACCACCGGGTATGGAAACATTATCAACAGGACGAGGCCTGGAAGTGGCAACCCCGTGATGAATACGGCAACAAGGGGCAGGGAACCGCAGCCATCGATGGCGAACAACGCACCATGTGGATCTTTGAGCCGCACGTCGCCGAGCAGGTGTTTGAAGAGTTCTTGAAGGAATACGACATCCCCATCGTCCGTGATGAATGGCTTGATCGCACCTCAGGGCAAGGCGTGACGCAACAGTCGGGGCGCATTGCAGCGATTCGCACGCTCAGCGGCAAGTCGTATCGCGGACGAATGTTCATTGATGCAACCTACGAGGGGGATCTGCTCGCGGTCGCCGGTATCGACTATCATGTTGGCCGAGAAGCGAACAGCAAGTACAACGAGCAATGGAACGGCATCCAGGTCGGAGTACTGCACCATGGACACTGGTTTAAGCAGCCGGTCGATCCGTACAGGACTCCCGGCGATCCGAGCAGCGGCGTGCTTCCCGGCATCAGTGCCGAGCCACCCGGCGTGAAGGGAGAGGCCGACCATCGCGTGCAGGCGTATTGCTTCCGCATGTGCTTGACGAATGTGCCGGAGAACCGCATCCCGTTTCCCAAACCTGCGGGATACGATCCTGCACATTACGAACTGGCGCTGAGGGTATTTGACTCCGGTTGGCGTGAGCACTTTGGCAAGTTCGATCCGATCCCCAACCACAAGACCGATACGAACAACCACGGCCCCTTCAGCACCGACAACATTGGGATGAACTACGACTACCCCGATGGCTCGTATGAGCGGCGGCGGGAGATCATTCGGGAGCACGAAGGCTACCAGCAAGGGCTGATGTACTTCCTGGCCAACGATCCTCGTGTCCCGGAGGACGTTCGTACCGCGATGGCCAAGTGGGGATTGCCGAAAGATGAGTTCATCGACAACGGCGGCTGGCCACATCAGATTTACGTGCGAGAAGCACGCCGCATGATTGGCAAGTACGTGATGACCGAGCACGACTGTCTCGACCAGAAGGAAACGCCGGAATCTGTCGGCATGGGTTCCTACACGCTCGACTCTCACAACGTGCAAAGGTACATCACCCCCGAGGGAACCGTGCAAAACGAAGGCGACATCGGCGTCGGCGTGCCGCGACCGTACGAAATATCGTACGGCTCACTCGTCCCGCGACAGGAACAGTGCGAGAATCTGCTCGTGCCGGTCTGCGTGTCCTGCAGTCACATCGCGTTCGGTTCGATTCGCATGGAGCCGGTCTTCATGATTCTCGGTCAGAGTTCCGCGACCGCCGCCTGCCTGTCACTCGATGCCAAGATCCCAGTGCAGGCGCTACCGTACGAGCAGCTGAGGACACGACTTGAAGCCGACGGTCAGGTACTGGAACTCGATATCCCCGCAAAGCCATCCGCCAAAGCCCGCAATCTGGAGGGGGGGGTGATCGTGGATGACGCGCAGGCGAAGTACACTGGCAACTGGACGCATTCAGGGGCCAATGGACCATTTCATGGGTACGGATACCATCACGATGGGAACGAAGAGCAAGGGAAGAAATCCGCCCGTTTTGCCGCCAACCTCGAACCTGGTCGATACGAGGTCCGATTCAGTTATCCGCCGAACGGAAATCGCTCGACGAAAGTGCAGATCCAGATTCATCACGTCGGCGGAGCGACGACCAGGAGCGTCAACGAGACGCAATCGGGCGACATCGACGGCATGGCCATCTCGCTGGGGACGTACACTTTTGAGGATGAAGGTGTTGTCGAGATCACCAACACTGGTTCCGATGGATACGTCGTCGTCGATGCGGTGCAGTTCCTGCCAGCCGAGTAGCAGGCACTCTCCCTGCCATCGTGGTTGTGCTGCAGCTGGTATCTGCCACAAACATTCCTTGATAGCAATCCAGCAAACGGCGCTCGAAAAGTCCCCGTTACTTGTTGATCTCTCGCATCAAGACCGTGGCATAGCAACCGCTTGGCAGGACAAACCGCAGCGTGACCGTTCCGGCGTCGCCATTGCCGGTCCCCTGCAGTTCGTTCGGTCGCAGTAACATGGGCCGCCGGGCGCCGCTCGTCAGCTTGGGGAACTTGGCAAACGAATCAGCAGCAATGCCATGCCTCTCCAACACAGACCGTTCCCAGTCCCCGGGTTGACCAGTCGGCTGTTTCATCTTGGGACCAAACAACGGCCCCGTGACAACCGTTTCTCCCGACTCGAAGCGGGCTTGCTCTATCGCGGCATCTTCAACCGCAAAGACCCCGCCCGACTCCACCACCTGCATCAGATCCCCCGGCTGGACCGTCAAGAGTTGGCCCGCACGTAACCGGTCGGCGACGACCGCGTTGAACAGCATCGACTGCACCGAGTTCAGCGCCAGTCGCAGCAGAAACTTGCGCCGCGCGAACGGTATTGTCTGTGGAGCCGTCTCGCCGCGCAGCAGCTCGAGTCCGAGGCGAAGCGTTTCGCCATCACGACCAAATCGCTGATCCCCATAGTAATTTGGCACACCAGACCGGGCGATTTCGTCGAGCAACGGAGGCAACTTCGCCTGATCCTCCACCGGCACCTCCCGCAGTGTGATCGCGAATCGATTGCCACGCAGATGACCCGTCTTCAATTTGTTGCGATGCCGTCGCCGCTCCAACACGCGAATGGCCTGGGTCGTCACCGCATCGACCTGGCCCTCCGCCGCAGCCGGCACCGAGATCCATTGCCGCGTAATCGCCTGCCGATCCTTGAGTCCCGCCACACCAATTTCCTGACGGGAAATGCCCAAGTTCCGAGCAACATGCTGCACCAATTGTTCGGCGGCGACCCCTTCCTTCTCGACCCACAAGAACAGATGCTCGCCCTCACCACACGGCAGATAGGCCGGGACTTCCTCGACGACAAAGTCGTCCGGCTGCGATTTCAACAATCCACGTACGGC
>JAGQQB010000264.1 GCA_020426425.1 Planctomycetaceae bacterium
CGAACTCGCCAGGATTTCGTGGCATCGGACGCAACTGATCTTGAAATTCGCGACGTTCAACGACGATGAGAACGGATACGGATTCAGCGGTGTCCATTGTGGTTGTGTGCATGCATCCTGAAAGTGGGCAGAGCCGCCGAGGTGGAACAACGTAGCTCGGCGGTCCCCGCCGAGAGGGCGTGACGTTTCGAGTTTTCGCGCGATGTCCTGGTGTGCCGGACCTCCCCGGAGCGCGGCCTCTCGACCGGGACGGTCGAGCTACGTTCACGAACTCGGGCTCGATCCGTCACTCCCGCGACTTCGCTACGCCACGATACCACCCACTTGCGGCACACACGCACAGATTGTTTCTCGGGCCTGAATTCATTTCCGTTCGGCGCGGGACTCGATACGATGGACGGGTTCATGGTTTGTCGAGAGCGTCTCGTTCCCCTGCATCACGCTGTCATAGTTGTCATAACGAAGCGGGATTCCGGGGCATGTGATCTGACCGGGTGGCATGCTTCGCGCATGTGGTCAGTGATCGCGCGGCGGTGACAGGCCCGATGGAGTCGGTTTGACGAGGTATTATGGATTCGTTGCAGCGAGCGTTGGAACAGATCGCGCAGGAGTTGGGGCTCTCCGCCACGCAACTGCAGGCGACTGTGGACTTGCTCGACCAGGGCAACACGATTCCGTTCATCACCCGGTACCGCAAGGAGCAGACGGGCGGCTTAGACGAAGAGCAACTGCGGGAAATTCAGCGACGCGTCGACAATGCGCGGCACGTAATGCAGCGGGCCGAAACCATTTTGCGTAGCATCGAGCAACAGGGGAAACTGACGCCACAACTGCGGGCAGAGATTGAAGCGGCCCACTCCTTAAAGCGGCTGGAGGATCTGTACCTCCCGTTCAAACCTCGGCGTCGGTCCCGGGCTGATGCCGCACGCGAACTGGGACTGGAACCACTTGCTGAGCGCATTTGGTCGCGCAATGTGCGTGACGCGGAACTCAACAACGCAGCGCGGCAACTGGTCGGCACACATCCCGAGTTAACCTCCATCGAACCAATCCTCGCGGGCGTGCGGGATATTCTCGCCGAGCGGATTTCCGAACAGGTGACGGTGCGGGACATTGTGCGTGAAATCGCCAATCGTTCCGGCGCGATTCAGGCAAAGCTCGTCAAGAAGTCCGAACATGCGGCGACATACCGAGATTACGATGAGTTCTCGGAACGGATTGGTCGGCTGCCGCCGCATCGCACATTGGCGCTGAATCGGGGCGAGGCGGAGAAGGGCTTGCGGGTGAAGTTGACCTGGAACACCGAGCAGGACCGAGACCGCTGTGCGCGCTGCCTGGCGCTGCCGACGCATCCTGCCGGTCAGATGATGCATGAGGCGTTGCAAGATGGGCTGGATCGTCTGGTGCGACCAGCGATTGAACGGGAGCTGCGGCGCGAATTGACCGAAGCGGCCCAACGGCACGCAATGGAGACCTTCAGCAAGAATCTCCGCAGCCTGCTGCTGCAACCTCCACTTCGCAGTACGCGCGTGCTCGCGGTTGATCCTGGCTTTCGGACAGGTTGCAAGATCGCCGCGCTGGACGAGAGTGGTCAGTTGCTGGAAACCGATGTGCTCTATTTGACAGGCGGCGACGCGAAACTGGCGGCGATGCGTCGTCGGCTCGCGGAACTGGTCGGTCGGCACAACAGTCAGGTGGTGGCGATCGGCAATGGAACCGGCTGTCGTGAGGCGGAACAACTCGTGGCCGAAGCGATTCGGGAGCAAGCCCTCCCCTGCCGCTACACGATTGTGAATGAGGCCGGAGCAAGCATTTATTCCGCGAGCGCCGCCGGTCGCGAAGAGTTTCCAGACCATGACGCGACGGTCCGGGGCACCATTTCCATTGGTCGTCGATTGCAGGACCCGCTCAGCGAACTGGTCAAGATCGAGCCGCAGCATGTTGGCGTCGGCATGTATCAGCACGATCTGGACGAGAAGGAGTTGCAGAAGTCGCTCGATGCGGTCGTCGAGTCATGCGTGAATTTCGTGGGGGTTGATGTCAATTGCGCGAGCGGAGCCCTGCTGAGTTATGTCTCAGGGCTGAATGGCAACCTGGCGAAGAAGTTGGTGGCCTATCGTGATGAGCATGGTCCCTTCCGCACGCGTCAGCAGTTGCTCAAAGTGCCGGGGATTGGCGCGGCCACGTTCCAGCAGGCGGCGGGATTCCTGAGGATACCTGGTGGCGACGAGCCGCTGGACAACACCTGGATTCACCCGGAGAGCTACACGCTGACACACTCACTGCTGACCCAGATGGGGATCGATCAATCTGCATTCCGTGGTCATGCCACGGCGACCGCGTTGCAGCCGAAACTGCAATCGGTGGCGGTCCCAGAGTTGGCCATGCAACTGCACACCGATGCGTTCACCGTGCGGCACATTCTTGATTCGCTCGCGCGTCCGGGACGCGATCCTCGTGAGGATCAGGCGGGACCGGTATTTCGCTCTCAGATTCTCTCTCTGGAGGATCTGGTCCCCGGGATGGAATTGACGGGGGTGGTCCGCAACGTGGTCGACTTTGGGGCATTCGTCGACGTGGGTCTCAAAGACAGTGGCCTGGTTCACATCAGCCAGCTCTCACGAGAGTTCGTGAAATCGCCGTTCGATGTCGTCTCGGTGGGTGATAGCGTGACCGTGTGGGTCCTGCAGGTGGATCACGACCGTCGACGAATCGCGTTGACGATGGTTCCTGAGCGGTCCGAGTGTTGACGGCGTAGTCAGCGGATGAGGTGGTCGCTGTTTCGCATGCTTCGCCGAATCGTGCCGGGTCCGGGAGCGGCACGCTGACACACGTGAACTCTTGTTGATTGGATTGGACTCGATCCAACTCCGAGGGTGTACGACACTGCAACAGAGCGGACACACGAACACATTTCCTAAGCGCGATTGTGACGTACCGCAGAGGTCATTATTCTCCGGTCCGCGAGGCCCATTGTTCCGTTTACCCAGCAACGAGTGTCATGTCCGATTCCCCCCGATCTGCCTTTAAGCGTGTACTCCTGAAGCTGAGTGGCGAGAGTTTTTGTCGCAGTCGGGAAGGGGGCATCAGCATGACGGAAGTGACCGCCATCTCGAAGCAGATTCGCGCCGTGGCTGAGACTGGTGTGCAACTGGCGATTGTGTGTGGCGGCGGCAACATCCTGCGGGGCAAGCAGTTCTCCGCTGTCAGCGAGGCGATCCATCAGTCAACCGCGCACTATATGGGCATGCTGGCGACTGTCATCAATGCCCTGGCGTTGCAGGATGCACTGGAGAACGAAGGGGTGCCGACTCGTGTACAATCCGCGATTCGGATGGAAGGGGTGGCGGAACCGTTCATCCGCCGACGCTGCGTGCGGCATCTCGAAAAGGGGCGCGTCGTCATTCTCGCGGCGGGGACCGGGAGTCCGTTCGTCACCACCGATACCGCCGCCGCACTCAGAGCACGAGAGATTGAAGCGAATGTCGTCCTGAAGGCGACCAAGGTCGATGGGGTCTACTCCGAGGACCCGGAAAAGAACCCGCACGCCGTGCGGTATTCCGAAATCTCTTACAACGATGTCCTCCAGCAGGGACTGCAAGTGATGGATGCGCAGGCGATTCATCACTGCATGGAGCATGGTATTCCCATACTTGTGTTCAACTTCCAGGAGGAAGGGAACATTCTACGTGCCGTACAGGGCGAACGGATCGGCACGCTCGTGCATCCTCAGGGAGAGTGAGGAAGTCAGTTCGAAACCCGAAGCACGGATTTCGAAACGAGTCAGCAGGATCGCAGCTTGTCGCGATGTGTGGCCATTGGCACTCATCGCGGTAGCCCTCTTCTGAATTCGGCATCGTGTTGGATATCGTGTTTCCCGTGAGCGGGGTGGCCCATGTGGCTCAAAATCTGCGGTGTGACGCGACCTGAGTTGGCGCGGCAGATTGCCGCGCTGGGACCAGACGCGATTGGACTGAATTTTTATTCGCATTCCGTCCGGTGTGTGGATCGGCAGTCGGCAGAGCAGATTGTGCGCGAGTTGCCGGAACGGGTTGAGCCGGTCGGTGTGTTCGTGAATCACAGTGCCACTGAGGTGATAGGGATTGCGGCATCGCTCGGACTGCGGACTGTGCAGTTGCATGGTGATGAGCCAGTAAGTGTCGCCAGGACGCTGACTGATGCCGGACTGCAGATCATCCGGGCATTTCGCGTTGATGAGTCGGGGCTGGCGGATGTGAAACAACAGCTTGCGGATTACACGACCACTGGCGTCCCCTTACGCGCCTGTCTGGTCGATGCTCGGGTGGCGGGTCAATATGGCGGCACCGGTGAACGGGCGCCTTGGGATTTGCTGCGGAAGGAATGGCCGAAAGATTGGCCGCCGCTGGTGCTCGCTGGTGGTCTGACCGCAGAGAATGTGGCCACCGCAATTGAGCAGGTGCGGCCGTGGGGAGTGGATACCGCGAGCGGTGTGGAAGCCTCACCGGGGGTGCAGGATCTGGCAGTCGTTGCGTCCTACATTACCGCCGCGCGAAGGGCGGCGACTCGGCAATCGGGCTGACTGTCACAGTTCGAGCGAGTCGAACCGGGCCTTCAGTTCAGGCGAGCCAAGCTGTGGGTACAAGATGCGTGTAACGCTCAGCAGCTTGCGGGCATCGGCATCGTGACCACGGCGCTGCATGGAGAGCAGTACTTCCAGTCGGGCTTCCAGCCAGGGGAGACTGCCAGGGGCTTCCAGTTGTTCAAGCTTGCTCCACCAATGCTGCGCCTGCTCCAAATCACTTGCTTGTCCACGTTGGAAATAGACCCGAGCGAGTGTGGCCATCAGGCGTTTGTCGTTGGGAGTCGCCTGTAATAACTGCTTATAGACAGCGGCCGCCTCGGGAAGGTCGCCACTGGCGACATACGCTTGCGCGAGGATTTCGTCGAGCATCCGTTGCTGTGATTCGGTCAGTTCCGCCCTGCGGGATTGAAGTCGGCGCCCCATCTGTTGCTGGAGTTCTCCGAGATCCCGCGACGTCGCCTCGGGCAGATGACTGCCGAGTTCTGAGAGCCCGTGCAAGAGCTCGAGCAATGTTGCTGGTGCCGCCGATTGCAACTGGTCGAGTTGTTCGCGGGCGTCATTGAGTTGACCGCGACCGGCAAGTGAAATGAGCCGCAGCTGTTCTGCCTGCTTCTTGACGACCAGCCAGCGAGGATCGAGCGGATTGGAAGTATTCGTTCCATGAACTCGGGCGGCGGACTGTGAGGCGAGGGCGTGGGCGATGATGGCGTCAGCCTCGGTGAATCTTGGTGGCTGTACACGCAGCAGAATGCGAACCGACTGTAGCGCCAGTTCTGCCTGATCAGTAGTCCAAGCCGTCGGTGGTTGCGGAAGTTGGCCAAGCACCTGCGCGAGATGAGCCAGAATGCGATCTT
>JAGQQB010000265.1 GCA_020426425.1 Planctomycetaceae bacterium
AAGATCACCGGCAAGGAAGGGCTGACCTTCACTGGTCCGGCCCTGTGCTTCGACCGCGAAGAAGCGATGCTCACGGGGCTCGAAGATGGCAAGATCAAAGGGGGCGAAGTCATCATCATCCGGTACGAAGGCCCCCAGGGCGGTCCCGGCATGCCAGAAATGCTCACGCCCACATCGGCTTTGATGGGGGCCGGATTGGGAGACAAGGTCGCCCTGATTACCGATGGCCGCTTCTCCGGCGGCAGCCACGGCTTCATCATCGGCCACGTCACCCCGGAAGCCCAGGTCGGCGGCCCGATTGGTCTGCTCAAAGATGGCGACATGATCACCATCGACGCCGAGTCGAACGAGATCAACGCCGACCTTTCGGCTGAAGAATTCGCCGCCCGAGCCAAAGCCTTTACCGCCCCTCCGCTCCCCGCCACTCGGGGCACGCTGTACAAGTACATCAAAAACGTCAAAAGCGCCAGTGAAGGGTGCGTGACCGACGAGTAGCCCAGCGGAGTGGCGAGTATGAAACGTCGTCGCAAGTCCGATGTTGCACTTCCCGTGATCGGGTGGCGGGAGTGGATCGCGTTGCCCCAACTCGGGGTGAAGGCGATTAAGGTGAAGGTCGATACCGGTGCACGGACCTCAGCGCTGCATGCGTTTCACATTGAGCGGTTCTCACGCGATGGCCAGGATCTTGTTCGGTTTCAGGTACATCCATTGCAACGAAACACGGAACAGACGATTGCCTGTGAAGCACCGCTGCTCGACTTTCGCGAAATACGCAGTTCGAACGGAGCCATCACCCAACGTGCGGTCATTGCCACGCAGGTGGAACTCCTGGGACAGTCATTCGACATCGAACTAAGTCTCACCCGTCGCGATCAGATGGGATTTCGCATGCTCCTTGGCCGCGAGGCGATTCGCAATCGGTTCCTGGTGGACTCTGGGTTGTCTTACTTGGACGATGCGCGCCGTCCAAAGCGAACCAAGCGACGGAAGTCCTCACAGGATGGGTGAGCCAGATCGTCGCACAATTCCTAACGGCGATCGTTCATTGCCAGCCCTGATCCTGCTAATCTGCCGCCAATCGAATCGTGGGCACTGGCAGTTTCCGCACGGAAGAAGGGAATCTTTCGTCGGCCCCTCCCGTGTCCGCACTCTGTCGCAATGGATGGTTCATGTCCTCCGCTGATGTTCCTGATGATGCAACACACGCTTTGCCCACCGTGGGGACTAGCGACCGCATGGACATTCCCGACGAATGGCCGCCGAGCATGAAGATCGCCATTCTGTCGCAGAAGGCAAATTTGTATTCCACGCAGCGACTCAAACAGGCGGGTGAGCAGCGCGGCCACAAGGTCGATGTGATCGACTATCTGCGCTGCTACATGGACATCACCTCGCATCGTCCGCGCGTGATTTACGCCGGCCGTGAGTTGTCCGACTACGATGCGATCATCCCGCGGATTGGGGCCACGTACACCTTCTACGGCACGGCGGTTGTCCGGCAGTTTGAAGTGATGGGTGTCTTCTCTGCGAACGAGTCGCAAGCGATCACGCGGTCCCGCGACAAACTCCGCTGTCTGCAACTCCTCGCTCGTGAAGGAATCGGACTGCCGGTGACCGGATTCGCCCATTCGACAAAAGACATCGACGGATTGATCAACATCGTCGGCGGCGCGCCACTGGTCATCAAACTGATCGAAGGGACGCAAGGGGTCGGTGTGATTCTGGGAGAAACGCAAAAGGCGGCCGAAGCGGTCATCGAGGCGTTCCGCACGCTCGACGCAAACATCCTGGTGCAGGAGTACATCAAGGAGGCACAAGGGAGCGACATTCGCTGCTTCGTTGTCGGCGGTAAGGTGGTCGCCTCAATGATCCGCAAAGCCCCCCCAGGCGAATTCCGTTCGAATCTGCATCGCGGCGGCACCGCACAGAAAATCAAGATCAGCCCCGAAGAACGACAAACCGCCGTCCGTGCCGCCAAAGTGATGGGCCTGCGCGTCGCCGGGGTCGATATCCTCCGCTCAAACCACGGCCCCGTCGTGATGGAAGTCAACTCGTCACCCGGTCTGGAAGGAATCGAAGGCGCAACCGGAGTCGATGTCGCCGGCAAAGTGATCGAGTACATCGAACGGCATGCGCGCCCACACGACACCAAAGATCGCGGGAAAGGGTAGGTCGCGTCCCCCACAGCAACATGGTGCGTGACAATCCATCAGCGGCTGAGGATCGGCAAGGCAACTATTGTCGTGAATCGCGCCGCGATCCAACGCCTTGATTGCAGGTTGCTTGGCAACGCATGGACACGACTTGCCGGGATAGCACCCAGCCCCCCCGGGTACAGCTCTCAGTCCAATTCGGCGCCGGGTGGCATGACGAACTGAATCGCTTTCTGGCAGAACCGGCAGGCCACCTTGGATTTCAGGAATCGGCGTGCCACCCGCAGTGACTCATCACAGTGCGGACACGTCGCATAGATTCCCTCGATCACATTCACATGTCGCTGCAGGTTGAGTTCGAAGTGGCTGGAGCAGAACTTACAGGCGACCTTCTTGTCACAGAGCTTATGCGAGATCCGCAACTCTTCGTGGCACCGCGGACACGGCACCAGATAACCTCGCACCCGACAGTCGGTCACCGCCAGGATTTCCTTGAGCGGCACAAACTCGGGATACTCGATTTGAGAGGGAACCAGATCGGTATTAAGCAGTGCGCGACACGTGACGCAGCGAATCAGATTCGCCGGCATGTCATCGCCGCAATCCGGACAGGGACCACCGGGCCAGGCAGGCATGTTGAGGACAGTCAGAAAAGAGAAGCGAAGTGAATCACAGACAGGTGCATTCAGCATACCAGAATACCCCTCGATGGGGAGTCTGGTCACAGCGATTCTATTCCGCGTAACCGCGTTGCTCCGGTGATGTACAACGCCCCGGACGACTTGTCGCCGTCGGGGCGTTGTCGCCGCAAAGGGCCTTAGTTCACGTACCCGAGATGTGAGGGCGTGTTGATTGAACCCCACGTACCAAAGTAGTCCCGGCGGAAAGTGTTCCCCTGCGAGGTGAACAACCACCATTGACCGGTGGCTGCCTGAATTCCGGCGATATCGTCGAGTCCGTCGCCATTGAAGTCGCCGATCACCGCCTGCCAGCCAGTCTCGGTTCCCCAGCGACCGACCGCGCGACGATTCATGCGTCCCGAAATCTGAGCCAGATTCACCTGCCATACGCCATCTTCGCGACGCGCGGCGAAGTCATCGCGACCATCGTCGTTGAAGTCACCAACGAGCATTTCCGTCATCGTCCCAGCATCCCAGCGATTGGCGTATTGCATGAAGAAACGAGTCCCATCGGAGAATGCCTGCCACCATTGGCCGAGTTTGAGGGCCTGCTGAGCGACGAGATCGTCCATGCCGTCCCCATTGAAGTCACCAACTGCGAAGTTTTCCCAGCCAGAGTCTGCCTGCGATGCGACCCGAACCCAGCGAGTGGAAACGAGTCCTGTTGCGGTCGACTCATGCAGCCACCACATCCCGGTCGCATTCAAACTGGCGATGTCCGTCCGACCATCGCCAGTGAAGTCGCCAAACTGGTGCGTGACCCAGTTCCCGTTACTCAGATGCCCGATCACCGACATCACAAACCCGCTGCCGGTTGACTCCGCCAACTGCCAGTCTCCGTTGTTGTTCAAGCCAACAATGTCATCGAGACCATCGCCGGTAAAGTCTGCGACATGGACAAGGTTCCAGCCCGCTGTCGCATCGGCCTCCCAGGTGCCCCACACTGAAGATTGGTATTCGCCGGACTGATTCAGACTGATGACCCACACGCCGGTCGATGTCCGACCAGCCAGATCGGAGACGCCATCGCCATTAAAGTCGCCCGTGTAAGGATGCCAGCCATCGGCTGAGAGTAGCCGTGGTGCGGAATTTGCCCGGAAACGTTGCCCATCCGAAGCTCCATACACCCACCGACCGGTGGACTGATCGTAGAGCAACACCCCATGCTCCTCGATGTCACTTAGATGAATCGTCACCGTTCCGGTTCCCGCATCGCCGGCGTTGTCGGTCCCTTCGATGGTCAGACTAAATGTCGGAGTCACTTCGAAATTCACCGCCGACGTGTTGTTGACGGTGATTTCTCCCGTGGTGGCGTCAATCTTGAAGGCATTCCCCACGTTGCCCCCCACGATCGCCCAATTGGTGATGGTGCCATCGTCATCGGTGCCAGTCGCTGAGCCGATCACGCTATCATTCGCCAGATTCTCAACGATGTTGAATGTCGCATCATCCACGCGAGGAATCTCGTTCAAATCGTTGAGATTGATCGTGATCGTCGCCATGTCTGACAGTTGAGGCGAACCATTGTCGGTCACTTCCACCGTGAGCGTGAACACGGGATTCACCGCGAATAGCAGCGGGGCGGCATCGTTCACCACGATGTTGCCGCTGGCATCAATGGCGAATGCATCGCCAGTGTTGCCCGACAGAATTGAGTAGGTGAATTCCGAGTTGGCATCGATGTCGGCCACCTGCAGTGCACCGACAACCGTGTCCACCGGACTCCGTTCATCCAGGAAGAACGTGTCGTCTTGAACGGTTGGGCGCTCGTTGATATTGGACAGGTTCACCCGCACAGGTGTCGTCACCTGATTCGGTGGCACTCCATCGTCTTCGACTTGCACTACGAGGACAAACGATGTTTGCGTTTCGAAGTCGACCTTGGTCGTATCGGCCACTGTGATTTCACCGGACATCGGATCAATCGCAAATGCTCCATTGGTATTGCCAGCGACAATCGAGAAGGTCAGTTCTTGAACGGGCACATCAGGATCGGTCGCCGAAACAGAACCGACCACGGTGCCGTTGGCGCTGTGTTCCGGAATTGCAAACGTCCCTCCTGTCAGTACCGGCAACTCGTTCACGTCGGTCACCATGATCTGCAGCGTCTCGCTGTCCTCAGGGCCGGTGCCGATGGATGGGTCGTCAATGTTCACGGTCACTTCGAGCAATGGCTTCGTCTCGAAGTCAAGTTTCACACCCGCCCGCAGGAACAGTTGGGTTCCGACAATCTGAAACAGTGCGGCATCGGGACCGGTCAGTAACTGATTGACAAACGGTGATTGTTCCAAGCGAATCGCGATATCGGCAACACGGATGCGGAGCGTGGTATTGGTGTCTTCTGGAAGTGACGTGACGGTGTTGTCGAGAGTGACCGAAGGCAACAGAATGTTTCCAAAGTCCACATCTGTCGCCACCTGACCTCCAACTACTGCGACATTCCACGGAGACGCTGGGTACGCAATTCCGTAACCAGCGGGGACAACCTCGCGTACAGCGTAGTTCCCATCTGGAAGCCCGCTGAACTCGTACTGGCCGGTCTCGTCAACGAACAAA
>JAGQQB010000266.1 GCA_020426425.1 Planctomycetaceae bacterium
GATTGGGACCGCTCAGCTCGCGCCGGTGTGCCAAAAGCTGTGAGGGTGATCACTCAGACTGCCCCTCAACGGTCGTCTTATCGGGGCGATTCGCGCGCGATGATTGTGAACCGAACAACGTGCGGTACGCCCATTCCAGGCCTGCGAACAGGGCGAAGTTGAGGGCGGTCCAGGCCATGGTGATCGGGATGCCCAGGATGGGGGCCAGGGCGATTCCAGCATCGGAACCACGCCCCTCGCCCAGCACCGGGGCTGGGTCGATGCCGTTTCTAGTCAATGCATCGCTGATTACCTGGCCCCCGACAATCAGCAGGACGATGACGTAGCCCATCACGCAGGCGTACAGATAGAGTCGGCCCCAGCTCATTCGACGCTGCACCGCGAAGGTGTTGATGAGCCAACACGCCAGCGGCGTCAGCCAATGCGTGATGATCAGGAAGTCCATCACATGCTCTTCGATCAAGGGGAATACTAGTCACGGAATCTGTCGGCATTACAACTCTCTCGGGCCGATCTGGCAACGCGACTCTTGTTCCAGCATGGTGGAATGACCGCACTCAGTGGTGCGACCACCGCCGCGTTCCGAATGCAGACGCGCCTGTCGCAAAAGCGAAGAGGCGTCCTCAGATGTGAGGACGCCTCTTGTCGTTGACTGCAGTGACAATCAGGACTGCGAACTATTCGGCGAACTTGTCCGCGCCGAACTTCAGGTCGCCGACCGGGTTGTCGCCGGCCTTCACGTCCACGGTGAACTTCTTCTCCAGGTATCCGGCCTTTTCCTGCCAGATGATGAAGTCGTGCTTGCCAGCGGGCAGGTTTTCGATGGTGAAGTTGCCATCGGCGTCGGTGATGGCGGCGTAAGGGTGATCGAGCACGATCCACCAGCCGGTCATGTAGGTGTGAATGTCACAGGAAACCTTCACCGGGCGGCTTTCGCTCAACTTCATCTGGACCGCTTTCCCCTGCTGATCGCTGGGAGCGACAATGAAGTTCTCGGCGGAGTTGGAGAACGGAGCAGTCCGCACGTTGTGGGCGACCGCATCGCTATTCTTGCAAACGACCGACTGATCGGTCCGACAGATCAGGGTATGAGGAGTGAACACGCACCCCTTTTGGTCCATCACCACTTCCTTTTCAGAACTGGCGGAGAGATCAGGATGGATACTGCTGGGCGCCTTGCGAAGGTAAATCACCACATGCTGAACCCCCTTGTTGTCGCCGTTGACGACCAGCGAATCGTCCGGGACATCGTTTGCGGCACAAACTTCGGCGTCCTTCGCGGCAGGATCTCCCTTCTTCACTTTGGCGGTGAGGGTTGGCACGGCACCATCGAATACAATCCGTCCGGTCACTGTCCCCCATTCTGCAGCCTGGACCGAAGTGTGCGAAACGGCACACATCGTCGCGACCACAGCCACAGTCAGGCAAATCTTCCAACAGGTCTTCATCATGTTCAGTCTCTCCTCGATTGTGATTAATTCAGGCGGGAGGGAGGGGGTTACCGTCCAACACCCCGCACCCCGAGTCAGGTGGGAGATGACCAGTGGAGGCGCATAAACCGCACCTCCAACGGCCACTGGCTGATTATACGCAAAACATGAGCCAGCCACGAGTCTTTCCCCGATTTTGGTCCAAGCATGGGAATCTCGTGTCTCCAATCGCAGGAATGATGCCTGACAGCTTCGTTACCAAGGTTTGGCACAGCGCGACATCGAATTGTCAATGCTTCAATCAAACGACACGTTGACGCCAATATGACGACAGATGCCTGCGAGCGGTGGGCGGTTGGCCATTGGCTGCTGGCGTCTGGCGTCTGGCGTCTGGCTGTTAGTTGTTGGCAAAGGGGTGAGAGCGGCGCCAATGACTCATCGCCAATGGCCAACAGCCAATCGCGAACGGCCAACAGCCCCAATTCGCTTCCCTTGCTCGACAGCCGCCTTCCGGAATGAAAGAATTCCGATTCGTTGATCTGTGGCGGGAGGTTCCCGTCGAGCGAGGTTGGAGACCTACCTGGAGTGACAGCATGCGTGGACGTTTGGCGAGACTGATTGGATGCGGATTGATTCTGGCAATGCCGCTGTCGGCAAGGGCGGACGTAAAACTGCCGGCGGTGTTTGGCAGTCACATGGTGCTGCAGCGGGACTGCGATGTGCCGGTGTGGGGTTGGGCGTCGCCGGGTGAACAAGTGACCGTCAAGTTTCGGGATCAATCGGTCTCCGCGACCGCCGATGCTGACGGCAAATGGAGCACGAAACTTGCGCCGGTGCAGACCGGCGAGCCAGCAACGCTGACCGTGAGTGGGAAGAATTCGATCACCCTGGACGACGTCCTTGTCGGCGAAGTTTGGATCTGCAGTGGGCAGTCAAACATGCAGTGGTCGGTGGCGGCAGGAATTGATCCTGACCTGGAAGCGGCGGCAGCGAACCATCCTCAGCTCAGACTGTTTCAGGTACCGCTCGTGTCCAAAGCGGAGATTCAGCAGGATGTCGACGCCGCCTGGCGCATTTGTGCTCCGGACAACGTGAGCGGTTTCTCTGCAGTGGGGTATTACTATGGTCGCCAATTGCAGCAGGTCCTGGGCTGCCCAGTCGGCATGATTCAGACTGCCTGGGGGGGAACGCGTGCGGAAGCCTGGACCAGTCCAGACGCGATGGCGAACACGGCGGAATTGCAACCGATTCTCGAATCCTGGACGGAACAGTGCTCCAAGTACGATCCTGAACAAGCGCAGCAGCAATACGAGGCGGCGATCGAAAAGTGGCAGGCGGCCTCAGAGAAGGCCAAGGCCGAAGGGAAACCACAGCCCCGACGTCCCTCGCTGCAGAGCGATCCCCGGTTGAGCCAACATCATCCGAGCAATCTGTACAACGCCATGGTCGCCCCACTGGTGCCTTACGCGATCAAAGGGGCCATCTGGTATCAGGGGGAATCGAACGCCAGTCGGGCGTACCAGTATCGTCTACTGATGCCGACGATGATCCAGAGCTGGCGCGACAGTTGGGGCCAGGGGGACTTCCCGTTCTATCAGGTGCAACTGGCCAACTTCATGGAGATCAAGGACACCCCGCAGGAGAGCGCCTGGGCGGAACTACGTGAAGCCCAGATGATCGCCACAACCGCGATCCCCGAAGTCGGCGCCGCCTGCATCACTGATCTCGGAGCCGCAAAAGACATTCACCCCAAGGACAAGCAAAACGTCGCCAAGCGACTCGCGCGGCTGGCACTGCATCATGACTACGGCATGACGCAACTGGTCCCCCAGGGGCCGACGTACACCTCCCTCACCGTTGAAGGGAACAAGGCGATTCTGGAATTTGACACGCATGGCGGCGATCTGACGTCGTGGTACCGTGAACCGCTGAGCGGCTTCGCCATCGCCGGGGAAGACAAGCAATTCCATTGGGGGACCGCAACGATCGTGGGTCGCAACAAAGTGGCTGTCGAGTGTGATCAGGTCGAGGCGCCCGTCGCCGTTCGATACAACTGGGCGGACAATCCCCAAGGCAACCTGTACAACTCGTTGTATCTGCCAGCATATCCTTTCCGGACGGACGATTGGAAAGGTGTCACGGCCGACAACGTGCGTCCTTAGTCACCTCTAAAGGATTGCCTCAGAATTTGCCCCCTCCGCAGGCAGGGCGTTCCGTCGCTCTGCCTGCGGTTTCCTGAATGAGATCATCCCCCATCCAACTGGAGTTTCCTGTGAAGCGTTATTCGCTGTTTGCCGTCCTCCTTGTCACCGCCGCAACCGTTCAGGCAGAAGCTCCGAAACCGGAAGTCGGGAAGTGGGTGCCGCTGTTCAATGGGAAAGATCTCAACAATTGGACCCCCAAAATCCGCTATCACGCAGCAGGTGATAACTTCGCCAACACGTTTCGCGTCGAAGATGGCGTGATTAAGGTTGGCTACGATGGGTACGACGAATTCAACGAAACCTTCGGCCACCTGTTCTACAACGGCACGTTCTCGAACTACCGACTCCGGGTCGAGTACCGGTTCCTGGGCGAGCAATGCAAAGGCGGCCCCGGTTGGGCGTTTCGCAACAGCGGCCTGATGCTGCATGGTGAGTCGCCCGAGTCGATGGCGAAGGATCAGGACTTTCCCGCCTCCATTGAACTGCAGCTCCTGGGAGGCAACGGGACCGACAAGCGGACAACTTCGAACCTGTGTACACCGGGAACCAATGTCGTCATGGATGACAAACTGATTACACGGCACTGCACCAGTTCGAGTTCCAAGACCTATCACGGCGACGACTGGGTCACCTGTGAAGTCGAGGTCCATGGCAGCAAAGTCGTCAAGCACTGGCTTGATGGCGAGGTCGTCCTGGAATACGAACAGTGCCAGCTCGACGACCGCGATCTTCATGCGAAAGAACTGATCGTGAAGAACGGCGGTCGCCTGCTGACTGGCGGCACCATTTCGTTGCAGTCGGAGAGCCATCCCTGCGAATTCCGCAAGGTGGAGATCATGCTACTCGAAGAGTAAGCGACGCGCGTCCGTTGTCGTTGAGCGTTCAGACGTTGAGCGCGGCGAGCCGGAGAGCGCTGACTTCCGGTATCGATCAGCATTCCGCACATTCGCGGCGGCTTATTCCGCAAACGCGCTCAGCAGTTCGCGTAACGGTGGGGTGAAGCGTTGTGGCTCGCGCTCGACCCAGGCCAAGAGTCGCTCCACCGGATGAAACTCGATCGTCGCAATCTCGGCTGGATCGGGTTGTGGCGTGGCATCCGTCGTCAGCCGATACAGCACCGTATGCTCGTAAGCAGTTGCTGGTCCTGCCGGAAGCTTGCCGACGTATTCCAGTGCGCCCGCCAATTGCAGCTCTTCACTCAATTCGCGATACGCCGCAGTTTCGTAGTCCTCCCCCGCATCCACATGGCCTGATGCAGACGAGGTATAGCAATTGGGGTACTGATCCTTCGTCGAGCTACGCAGATGGATCATCAGTTCCCCGGCCGAGTTGTACGCCCAAATATGTACCGCCCGATGCAGCAGATTATGTGCATGCACGTGCGACCGCGGCGCCTGACCGATCACATTGTCGTGCTCGTCGCAGATGTCGAAGAGTTCTTCGCTCATTGGGAAATCGGCGGCTGAACCTGGACTCGGGGGGACAGTCACGACACTTGGCAACTGGACCGGGATGACGGCGTTTGATTGCGGAACGATCCACGTCGATGGCTGATGAACCGCACTGCGACCTGACGGTGCGCGAACCCGCATTGCACATCTGTGAGTGGACGTCAGAATAGACTCCAGCGAATCGTTTGCAAACGACGTAATCCGTTGAGTCCATTCACTGGCAGCAGTTTTCACTGCTCAACTTCCGCCATCATCGTCCATGCCCTCTGCCGAACAATACCTGAAACCGGAA
>JAGQQB010000267.1 GCA_020426425.1 Planctomycetaceae bacterium
GGTCGTGTATCGCGAAGACATCGTTCGACGGCACGTTGTCCCCGCGTTTCATGCGAGCGCTCCCCTACAATCTCGATCACTTTCTGGCCGGGATGTTGCTCGCCGATCTGTATTCGACAGAAAAGGCGTCACCGCGACAACCTTCTTTCGCATGGGACGTCCTGGGAACCTGTGCCTGGATCGGCATCATCGCCAGCCAGCAAACAACTGCCGCCCGACATGCACTGCCGCTGCTCACCATCGTGGCGTATCTCGGCGTGTTCCGGGGCATCTGGCTCCGTTACTTCTGCTCACTCCGCTGGATTACGATCATCGGCGGTATGTGTTACACCCTGTATCTGAACCACTTCTACGTAATCAGTTTCGTCAGCAAGGTAACAATTCCCCGACTGCACAATGTCGACTACATGTCCGCCTTGCTGCTGCAATGTCTGCTGATCTTGCCACTCACATTCCTGCTCGGAGCGGTCCTGTTCGCGTTGATCGAACGCCCATTCATGATCTGGCGCCCTTTCCGTTCACGTCCGGCAACGGCCACCCCGGTCCCAGAGTCGAGCGTCGTTTCAGGTAGCTCTCTGTAAATGGACACTGCGACGTCCCCATCGATGACACCGTCCGTCCCGCCACACAGGAACGACATCGCCGCGAACATGATCACGGTGATCGAACCCGCGACTGGTTGGCCGACGCTCAATCTCAGCGACGTCTGGCGCTACCGCGACCTGCTCGTGTTGCTCATTTGGCGCGATATCTCCGCCCGGTATCGGCAGAGCGTTGTCGGCTACGGATGGGCGATTATTCGGCCTGTGTTGTCGATGCTGATCTTCACGTTCGTCTTTAGCTACGTCGCGAAAATCAGTACTGATGGCGTCCCCTACGCCCTGTTCGCATTCACCGGGCTGCTACCCTGGCTGTACTTCTCCGGAGCGCTCTCTTCGTGCACCACGAGTGTCGTCTCTGGTGGTGCTTTACTGCGGAAGGTGTACTTTCCCAAACTCATTCTGCCCCTGGCCAGCGTCACTGGGGGACTGGTCGAACTGGCCATTCAACTTGTGGTGCTCGCGATCTTGATTGGCATCTATCGCGTTTCCCTGGGACCGCAACTTCTCCTGGCGCCGGTCTTCATTCTCGGCGCTGTCCTGACGGCACTCGCAATCGGTCTTTGGTTGACGGCGCTCAATGTGAAGTACCGCGATGTCGGGCAAGCGGTCCCATTTTTCGTTCAAGCCTGGATGTGGCTCAGCCCGGTCGTGTATCCGAGTTCGAAAGTTCCAGAAGCCTACCGTTCGCTATTCGCCCTGAACCCTATGGTCGGCGTCATCGAAGGTTTCCGCTGGTCGGTCCTCAACTCGGCCCCACCCGACTGGCAAATGGTCGGCATCTCGTTCAGCGTCGTCGGCGCACTGCTCGTCACCGGGATCATGTACTTCCGCAAAACAGAAAACACCTTTGCAGATATCATTTAGTCTTTAACACCGGCACGATTCACTTGGAAGTCAAGCTGGTCGAATGCCAACAGTCCAGCTCCATCCAATCCACTCCCAACTTCTCCCCAAGTCCCACTCCTCTACCGTGACCGCTATCCGTGTCGACAACCTGAGCAAACGCTTCCAACTGGGGCTGACCCATGCTGGATCTGTGCGTGAACTAGCGAATCGGGTTGTTGGAACTGTCTTCGGACGGAGGGAGCAAAAGGCAAACATCGCGGCGGAGCATCAAGACCGGGTTGACGACGCCGGGCACTTTTGGGCACTCAAGAATGTCACCTTTGATGTCCCGCAGGGGGAAGTCGTTGGTATCATTGGGAAGAATGGGGCGGGCAAGAGCACGCTCCTAAAGATCCTTAGCCGCATTTCAAGTCCGACTGAAGGACGCATCACGCTGCGTGGTCGCGTAGCGAGCCTGTTGGAAGTTGGTACAGGTTTCCATCCTGAACTGACGGGCCGCGAAAACGTCTATCTCAACGGCACAATCCTCGGCATGACGCGTCGCGAGATCGACGCAAAGTTCGATGCGATTGTTGACTTCGCTGGCGTCGCGAAGTTTATCGACACCCCGGTCAAACGCTACAGCAGCGGAATGACCGTCCGTCTGGGCTTCGCAGTCGCAGCACATCTTGATCCCGAGATCCTGATCGTGGACGAGGTCCTCGCGGTCGGCGACGTCGAGTTCCAGAAAAAATGTCTCGGCAAGATGCAGGAGGTCTCTGAGTCGGGCCGCACGGTACTGTTCGTCAGCCACAACATGTCGTCCATCCGCTCCTTGACAAGTCGCGCCTTATTGATCTCCCGCGGGGAGCTTTTGTTCGCCGGGGCTACTGAGGAGGCGGTAGCACAGTATCTCGAACAGAACTCGAAGCTTAGCGCCGGCAGTAACGACGTCACCCAACTGGAACGCCCTTTCTCCGGCCTGGGACGGGAACTGGAACTCTGCGAGTTGTCGGCCGTCAACGACACCATTGAAGAAGGGGACTCACTCACCGTCCGCGTCGGCATCGTATCGCGATCAACGTCTGAGGACTTTCTACTTGCCTTCACGCTGTTTCGTGGTGATGCTACGCCAGTCGGCAGTGCGTTCACTCCCACCATCAATGCGGCAGCGACTGGAGACACGGCGCGATATCAACTCAGGTTACCCACCGAACAGCTTGGCCCGGGTCGATACTACTGCGGGATCTCGGTGACCGAAGTTCGCACCGAAGGACGCCGTATGTTCGATTCACTCTCCGATGTTCTCCCATTTGAGGTGCAGCCTCAGAAGTTGAGCGTACGTGGCTGGGCCAAGAGCTGGGGGGCGATTCGATTTCCGGACATCCAGGTTGGCCCCCTCCACGACTAATCCGACCAAGTCTGCAGTGACACAATCCACGAGCGTCGTCGAGTCGCCAGCTTCGGTAGAGTGCGTTGATTGCCAGAGTCCCCGCACAAGCATTTGGGGCGATTGCGTTCTGCCTCCGGCAAGACCCGGACTGCCCCAGATTGAACGGGAGTTCATTGCGGCACACGGGAGCGGACAGCTTTACAATTGTCAGAACTGTCACCTCGTCTTCCGACATCCACAGCTTGGTGACGCCGAACTTCAGGCACTGTACGCCACGATGCCAACACGACGCTGGCGGTACGAAGCCGAAGCCAATACCGCCTGGACGCTGTCGCGGGACTGGCTTGCCCAAACGTATCGCGATACAGATTCGTTGCGACTGCTCGATGTCGGCGCATTCGATGGTGTTTTCCTCAATTCACTGGCCGAGAAATGGTCGCGTTTCGCAGTGGAGCCATCAGCCGATGCCCGTACGCGACTGGAAGCAATGGGCATCTCCGTGATCGACCACTGGCTGAAGGCACCACGGTCTGGGGACGCCGAAACATTCGATGTCGTCACATTGTTCGATGTCTTTGAACACCTCCGCCAACCGGGACGCGGCCTCGCAGACGCATTCGCCTACGTGAAGCCGGGGGGACATCTGATTGTCTCAACCGGCAATGCCGAGCATTGGACTTTCCGCTGGCTGCGCGGCGAACACTGGTACTTTCACGCCCTGCAGCATCTGACAATTGGCGGTGGCCAGTTCTTCCGGAATTGGGCAGAGCATCATCAGGGACACATTGTCTACCAGGCACGGCATCCTCACATCCCGGCACGCTACTCCGCCCGCTGCTGGCGGACCATGGAATCACTTACGTGGGGAGGACTCCGCCGTCCCGGCTATCGAATCTTCTCCAAGCTCGCACTTCGAATGGCCCCGCTGCGGCATTTGCGGCATCGCACAACCGGTCCTTACGCACCAGAATTGGCAGACCATCTGTGCGTTATCATTCGCAAGGAATCCCACTCGTGAAGACCCGGATTCGACAATGGCTACTCCGCATGGGTTGGGACGTCAGCCGCGTGACGTCGCGCGATGTGCATAAACGAGCTGAATGGAATCGACGAGAACTTGAGAAGTGGCGCGTCCTGCAGACCTATGCCCCTGCTGCGGTCCTCGACATCGGAGCCAACGTCGGCCAGTTCGCCGAACTCCTGCGTAATCTCCTCCCCACGACACGCATCATTTCGTTTGAACCACTGCAAGACTGCTTCACGGAACTCAAGTCCAAGCAGGACCGACTTGCGCCTCTCGACTGTCTGCCGTTTGCCCTGGGTGCAGAATCGACCTCGGCAACGATCCAGCGCAACTCCTATTCTCCCAGTTCGTCGCTCTTAGAAATGGAGTCCCTGCACAAGGAGGAACTGCCCAAGACGGCCGCAACAGTCAATGAGACGATCCAGATTCGACGCCTTGACGATCTCGCACCAGAGCTTCATCTGCCGAGCAACTTCATCGCCAAGATCGATGTCCAGGGATATACGGCCCCGGTCCTACGTGGCGGCGAAGAAACTCTCCGCAATGCCCAGGCCCTCATTGCCGAAGTCAGCCTGCGTCCTTTATATGCTGGCGAAACGACATTCGACGAGGCGTTCGAGATCCTTACGGGTTGGGGCTTCGTCTATCGCGGTAACGTTGACCAATGGATCAGCCGCCGCGATGGCCGCATCCTGCAATGTGACTGCCTGTTCGAGAGAGGCGATTAGCTAATGTTCGTTCTCAATTGGCAATTCGCTAAACGCTAACCTGGCTTCAAACTCCTAGATCCTGCCCCATGCAACCAAACATCGTTCTCGTCACCGGTTCAAGCGGCCTGATTGGCTCGGAAGCGGTCCGTCAGTTCGACGCACTTGGTGCCGCCGTCCATGGCGTCGACAACAACATGCGGGCAGACTTCTTTGGTCCCGCTGGAGACACCACCTGGAACCTCGGTCGGCTCAAGGAACAGTGTCAGCGGTTCACCCACCACCAACTCGACATCCGCGATCGCTCCGCAGTTCTGAAACTGATCAGCGAAGTGCAGCCTGACATGATCGTGCATGCCGCGGCCCAACCATCGCACGACCTCGCTGCCGACCGGCCATTCGATGACTTCGATGTCAACGCCGTCGGCACCCTCAATCTGCTCGAAGCAACGCGTCAACATGCCGGCGACGCCGTCTTCATCCACATGAGCACGAACAAGGTGTACGGCGATCGCCCGAACAATCTGCCTTTGAAAGAACTCGAAACCCGCTGGGAATATGCACGCGAAGAAGACTTCGACGGCATCGACGAGCAAATGAGCATCGACCAGTCGATGCATAGTCTGTTCGGTGCCAGCAAGGTCGCCGCTGATGTCATGGCCCAGGAGTATGGACGCTACTTCGGGCTGAAGACCTGCATCTTCCGAGGCGGCTGCCTCACCGGCTCCGCTCACTCTGGCGCTCAGCAGCATGGCTTTCTGAACTACCTGTTCAAGGTCGCCGCAGAGAACAAGCACTACACCATCTTCGGGTATCAGG
>JAGQQB010000268.1 GCA_020426425.1 Planctomycetaceae bacterium
CCAGTTCTTGGCGATTGCGATGTCTGCTGGTTCATCGCTGGGCGAGCTGGCCTGGACTGCATCGGCCACATGAGCCGCGAGGCAATGCGTGATCGTGGTTTGCTTCGCCCGCACGCGGGCCAGCGAGTTCGACGCGTATTGAGCGTAGATCTCGTCCCAACTTAACCAGTCCCTCAGCCATTCATGTTGCGGGTAATTCTGGTACAGGCAGCGGGTAAGAGTGATGCCCGAAACCGATGTAACCTGTGCGGAATCCGTCGTCGCGACGATTTCCTTCGCTCGGCCATCGCCCGAGACACCAGCCATGGCCCCCGAAAATACACAGTTCTGAATTGTGACATTCCGTCCCCGCCAGATGCGTACTCCGCTCCCTAGTCCAAAGCGAAAATCGATGCCTTCGATTGAGACATTGTCTGCTTCCACCCACAAGTTCGCCGAGCGAAACTCACCCCACTCGCGAGGCTGCGGCACGATCCGATTCCAACGCACAGGTACGGCATGGTCGACCCAATTCGGAACAAACACTGTCAAGACGCCATCGCTCCAACGGAATGCGGGGTAGGCGCTGGGGCGTTGAGTCAGAGCGTCGAAATGCTCCGAGCGACCAGTAACGCGAAAGCAGGCAGCATCGCCGATAGTGACGTGATGCACCGGCCACGGAACTTTGCGAGAGAAGTAGTTTCCGTCTACTTTCCAGCTGGGGATCATTCAACAGGACGGCAGGAGTATCCCAACTGATGACTACCGCGCCTGGCTCGCTGGCAATGAGTCGTGTCGGCGCATCAGGGGATTTGCCACCGCACGTCAGGTGAATTCTTTCCTGATAGGTGCCCGGGTTGATATGAATCGATCCCCCCGAAGAGACTCGGTGGACGGCCGTCTGAATTGTCCGGACCGGCCAGTTGCTGGTTCCGGGCCAAAGGTCGCAGCCGCGTTGGGATACGTGGACGGTTTGGCGCGTGAGCCAGCCAGCGTGCTGTAGTGCGACAACAACCGCGCAGGCAAACGCTCCGTAGATCCACATGCGCCAGATTGCCTGGAGGGGGCCCGTGGTCACGCAGGCACCATCTCTGGTGCTGCCGCTGGTTGCGATCGTCGCTGTCGGTAGAGTTGCTGCTCCCGCGCGTAAACGCGTGGTAGGCCGAGGACGATCCCCATCATGAGCAGCACCAGGATCGCGCTGCCGGGATCCCCGCTGTACTGCTGATGGGAGATTGCAAACGAAGCGCCATTCGCCAACACAATTGCCAGGATCGCAATTTGCAGGAGGGCGATCCGATGCTGCGCCGGAATGATGCGCATCGACATCGCAATCGTGCTCGCAGTGAATCCTAGAAAGCACAGGACGAGGACAACTCCTGGCACTCCCAGTTCCTTGAATAGTCGGCTGACGCCATCTTCCTGCCAAGCTTTGTCGCGTTTGATGTTCGCATACTGTGCGCCCTGCGTGGCCGAACCAATGCCAGACCCTAAGACTCCGGACTGATACAGCGTGACGACCACCCCATCCTGCAAGACCGCCCGTGATCGCTCCAAGCTCTCCGTGAACAGGGTCGAGGCATACTGAGTGTATTCATGACTGACAGAAATGTCCTGCCTCACAAAGACCGCAATCGCACCGGCGGTGGCCAGCAGCGCGAGCATTGATGCAAGTCGGCCAGCAGCGCGGCTGCCACGCAGCATGCCAATGGCCAAGTAGCCCGCGACAAACACCAGTGGAATGCCCAACATCTTGCGACGACCTGACAACAGCAGCGACACCAGTCCCCACAGAGCAATTGCCGACCAGCCGACCTTACCACCTTCACGTGATTTGAGTGCGAGGCACATCGCGAATACGACCACGTGTGCCGCATGCAATCCCATGATGTCGGGACTGCGATAAATACCGGCAATCAGATTCACGGTGAAACCGTGCTGATACCGCAGCCACTCCATATCCATGCCGCCCAGAACACGATGTTCGATGCCCCGATACTCCGCGATTGTGCCAATCAAAGCGACAGCGTTGATCAGCGTGTAGAACCGCATGATGCGGTACACGTCCTTTTCTGTGATTGGTACCAGAAAGCCCACGGCGATTCCGACGAACGGAGCGAGGTACGAAACCAGACCGATCAGTGCAAGCTTGTAGCCACCGTTGTACAGGACCAGACTGAGCAGCGTCCCCGGGATCAGCCCCAACACCAGGCATTGCAGCCCCGTGGCCAGTTTGGGATAGCGTTGGAAAATGCTGCGGAGTTGAGGGCCGTCATGCAACAGGGCTCCCAGGAAGACCCCTCCCCATACCAAGACACCGCCCACGGTCATCCAAACGGACTGAGAATCAGACAGCTTGCGGATGGGGTCGCGGGCGACATCGACAAACAATGCCAGGTAGATTCCCCACCGCCAATTGGTGAGCGCCACCAGCGTCAGGCAAGCGATGACTCCAAAATAGACTGTTTCAATCACGCGAACCTCCTGACGCTTTCCGTTGCCAACGCAAGAGCGTGGACTCTACGGCCACTTCAATTCCTTCGGCGGCCTTCAGGGGAGAATAGTCTTGCGTACGCTGAAACGCACGTTCACCCATTTCCCGGAGTTGAGCCGGTTGCCGCGAAAACATCAGCAACAAGTCTGCCAGCGCTTGTCGATCACCAAACGTGAACGACGCTCCGGTCACCCCTTCCTCGATCAGGTCACGGCGGCAGCCAACCAATCGACTCACAATCGCAGGGCGGCGGCAGGCCATGGCTTCATTGACGACCAGACCCCACGTTTCGCCCGCGTCGGATGGCAGTACCAGACAGTCAGTCGCCTGATACGCCAACGGAATTTCCGACTGGTTGATGAATCCTGCGAAAGAAACGGGCAACTGTTGCTCCCGCGCGTAGGTCTCGCATTCCGCACGCAACACCCCATCACCCACCATCAAGGCGTGCGCTTTCATCCCAGCGTTCTTTGCAATCAGCATCGACTCCAACAGCATGCGCGGGTGCTTCTTCTCTTCGAACTTGCCGCTGAATAGAAAACAGACCGCGTCTTGTGGAATCCCCCAGCGGTCACGCGCGGCCCGCCGCGTGTCCTCATCATCGTCGAATCGTGAGAATCGCTCAAGCTCGATGCAATAGCGACAAGGAAACAGTCTGTCGTCGGGCACTCCATAGCTTTTATAGAAGTTCCGGTTCGCTTCGCCGATGTACAAATACCCGGCATAGCGTCGCACCAGAAACCGCTGAGCCACTTTCTTCCACCAGGCCCGCGTTCGCAGATGGTTGGCCTCTCCACGCACCAGGCAAGGAATCCGTAGCCGCTTGCAGGCTTGCAGCGTCTGCAGGCAAGTCTTCACTACCCAACCATTGACAATCACCGCGTCGAACTTCTGTTCCCGCAGATAGTCGGCAACTCGCGGCGTGTCGCAGCCAGCATAGGTCGTCACGCTCGGTTGGGACGCAACATTATCGAGCACATGATGCCTGTACCCCTCCAGCAGCGGGATATCCCACTCAAACGCGACCCCAAACCCCGACCCTTGCGACTTCTGATCTGGCAATTGCGCGAACACGACGGTGAGGTCAATGTTCCCCCGCCGCGTCAATTCCCGGAAGACCGGCACCTGATACTGGATTGGATGACTGGTGACGAATGCGACTCGAGTCATACCGGAGACTCTACGGTCTGGGATGCGGGCGCCACACGCCCTTGGTAGCGGAAGAACGACTTCAGCCGCAGGCAGGGAGACTCCAGGAGGGTCCAACTCAGCCATGCAGCAAGCAGTGAACTAACAACGACAAAACTGGCCGCCCCAATCGCTGCCAGTTCTGGACGGTCACCCCACCGCATGTGATGTGCGGCGAGTGCCATGAACAGGGGATGCAGCACGTACAGCCCATAGCTGTATTTCCCCAGGGAACGGAGTGTTGACCACCGCAGTCCGGTTCGCAATCGCGACTGACTCTGAGGTGTGATCGCCTCGGCGATCAGCCACAGGAAGATCACGGAGGCTACGCTATGTTTGACGATCTGCACCAGATCACTGGCTTTGCCGGACATGGTTCAGAACCAGGCACCAGCGCCGACCAGGCCGATTGGCACAAGCCATCGAATTCGACGCAACATTTCGACGTTTAACGATCGCTCCTTAGTACAGGTGGCAAGCCATGCACCAGCCGCGAGTGCGTCCATGCGACACGGCAGCGCATAGAATGCAGACCAGCCGATCGTCACACTGTACCAGCGCGCGATGGGAGCCAACACGAACAAGGCGAGGCTCACACGACCCACAATGCGTGGTGTCACCATCAGTGCCAGGAGTGGCCAGAACAAATAAAACTGCTCTTCAACCGCGAGTGACCAGAAGTGTGGCAGTGAGGTCTCCTGGTGAGAGATTGTCGGCGGGATGTTCGCCAGGTAGGACCACAACCACGCATCGGACGCTGCAACATCGACCGGCAGCGTCCGGATTTGGGGGACGATCCAGGCCAGTGTCAGCACAACGTAATAGAGCGGAAAGATTCGCAGAAAGCGGCGGCCCCAAAAGTTTTTCAGCGCTCCTGTGCATCCCCGTTGCCGCAACAGAATGCTGGTGATGAGGTACCCTGACAGCACGAAGAAGAGATCGACCCCAGTCTGTCCGAGTCGTGACACCGTAATCACATGCCTGGGCAACGCCTGCGAAATGACCGGCATCGCTTGCACCAAGTGAAACGCAATGACCATGGCAATCGCCAACCCGCGAACGCCATCGAGTTCCGGCACTCGATCAAGTACTGCATCCTCGGATGGCTTCTGTTGGCTCAGTTCGATTCTCCCGTTGTGACTGGCTCAGTCATGGTGAGAAGTTTCGGTCCGGCATGGACGAGCCGCCTGGCCCATGCCATCGCCCGCAGTTCGCCAACGAGCTTCACCGGAATATACCAAGGATGGGTCGCATGAAATCGAGTGAGCACCTCCCGCAGCATACGGTGCAACGAATAGGTCAAGCACTCGACGCGACCGCCATGCCTCATCGCGTAGTAATAGTCACCCACGCCATGTCGCGGATCAGCGGAAGCGCGATGGTCCCCTTTCGAACGTGTCCCGCCGCTGGGGATCCTCAGGTGGTTGATACTGGCCTCTGGGCAGTAGCAAATGTTGCCACCAGCCTGTCTCCATCGTTTGGAAAATTCGGTTTCAAACCGATACGCGGCACCTACGAAGTTTTCATCAAATCCGCCCAACGACAGGGCGAAACTGCGGTTTACAGAGAGGTTGCCCGCCATCACGTTTGCGATGGTGGTTGTCGCAATCGTTGAATGAAACGGAAAGTCGTAATCCTCACGAAGCCCCCGCAGGTCCCGTGGAGGTACGATTGCCGCAGGCTCTTGCCAAGGC
>JAGQQB010000026.1 GCA_020426425.1 Planctomycetaceae bacterium
TCAGCTCCTGAATCTGATCCTTCAGGTCTTTGAGCTGATCCTCGGAGATCGTCTTCTCCTTTTCGGCAGTCTCCGCATGCTTGTTGGCATCGCGGCGAACGTTGCGGATGGAGACGCGGGACTCTTCGGCGAACTTGTTCACGCGCTGGACGAGATCGCGACGGCGTTCGGTCGACAGCGGCGGCACGTTAATGCGGATCAGACGACCATCGGAGTTCGGAGCCAGTCCCGCATCGCTCGCCTGAATCGCTTTGGCGATTTCGTTCAGAATCGATGCATCGAACGGGCGAATGACGATCTGCTGTGGCTCGGGGCAACTGATGTTGGCCACCTGTTTCATTGGAGTGGGCGATCCGTAGTAGTTCACGCGAATCGAATCGACGAGGCCCGGCGTCGCACGGCCGGTCCGCAATCCCTGCAGCTGACCGCGGAAGACCTCGACGGCCTTTTCCATGCGTTCTTCACAATCCAACAGAATCTCGTCCGT
Source organism: Planctomycetaceae bacterium (assembly GCA_020426425.1). Taxonomy (GTDB): domain Bacteria; phylum Planctomycetota; class Planctomycetia; order Planctomycetales; family Planctomycetaceae; genus JACKHO01. The sequence goes on from JAGQQB010000026.1 coordinate 488, forward strand.
GTCCATGGCCATGATCAGTTACCTCAGCAGTTCGTTTTTCAGCAATCCGGTATTCAACATCGGGAGGAGCCAACTCAAGACAGCTTCCTCGGTCAATTCAGTATCACACCTTACCGGACGGGATCAAGATTGAGAAGTGGCGGGAAAGAGGAGGCCGGGAGTCTGGGTTCAGGGAGTGGGAAGCGTTTGCTCGGTTCACTGATCAACGTGAGACGCAGCCTCGTCAACGACTCAACGGTCGCGCAACGACTCTCAACGAGGGCCGCAGGCCCCTCAACGCGGATCGCTTGACGACGCGAGTTGACACCTACACTGTGAGATGGGCAGCGAAGACGAGCGCGGTGGTAACGATCGCGATGGTGTTCATCGTCAGTACGACTGCGGTCGTCAGGCTGAGCAGCGACTCGCGGTCCTCCCGAGGCAGATCCAGGAGCCTCACCAAAGCGCGGACTCCCAGACGCATCAATTGAATGCAAACGGTGACCCCACCGGTCAGCAACAGGAGTGCCCAGGCCATCCAGGAAATGCCCAGGATGCAGGCGGCCATGACAATGCCAGAGGCGACAAAGAAGTCGACAAAGAACGTGCTGTCCGCCCGTAAACCGAGGCGAAAGCCCGATTCCGCGTCCACCAACTGTTGTCGCCATTCTGGACGCGCTGGCGTGTCGGGCTGCGAATCCGAGTCGATTGTGGTGGCGAGGTCGAGCATAAGGGGCTGCCTTTGGGGAAGGAAATTCAGACCTGTGGGTTTCCAGTCCACGGTTTACGGCCGGCATCACACAAATGACGGCGGTTGCGAACCACATGGGGGTTGTCAATCAGTTCCTGGTTACTGCTGAATCCCCAGCAGTGAATTGAGTCTCATCGACCCTCCGCCATAGGACCCGAATTTCGGCTCGAACATCAGCGCGACGCCAATGTTGTCCTTGCTACGGTCATATCCCAGTCCAAAGTGCAACAGCCAGGATTCCCCAATCCTGGTGAGCGTGAGGGACTGGCCCCGATCAATTCCTTCCGCCACGTCGAACGACGTCCCAAACGTCGCCACGTAGAGGTCAGGACTCATCACGTACGAAAAGCTTCCGGTCACAAGCTGGCTGTCGATCGGCCCGGCCTGGACCTGGCGATAGCCGAGATACACGCTGCCGCGCCGCGAGCGTTGCGACAGCATGCCGACATCCCACACGCTCTGGCCGCCATCGAACAGATCGAACACGCCGCTCGCGAGCAGCGAGGTGCGCGGACCAACATGCCAGGCGTAACGACCATTGATCAATCCAAACGATTCGCCAAAGTTGTCGCGGCTCGCATTGGGGAAAAACGACGCGCCGGCATCGAGTTCCATCCAGTCGATGATGCGCGGACGATCGGGCGGACCGACTTTCGTCTGCCAGCGATGATGCATCCCGAATCGCAACACATGCTGCGCATCGACCAGCTCATGATAGGGGGCAGTCACACTGCGACCAGCCCCTGATCGCACCGCATAGAAGCGGGGATCGTAGATCGCTGGCAGCGCTCCACCAAACTGATACGCCAGGAATCGCTCACGAAACCGTTCCTGAGCGTTTTCGTCGAACTCGTTGTATTGCGGTACGTTCAGCAGTGCTTCGGTCGAATCCGAATAAGAATAATCGAAGTCGAAGATCATCTTGTGTGCGAGTCCGTTCAGCCCCAGAATCGGGTCGTACACGTTGGGCATGTACTTTGAGAATTGCAGGCTCCCGCGGACTCCAGCACTGCCATACAGGCGGCTCAGGCTGCTCTTGGTTACATCTTCTTCCCAGAACGCGACTTCGCCCAGGGCATACGGCACAACGTGCATCGGCCCGAGATCGAATGGCAGACTGAGTTCATGCCGCGACATCGCCACGACACCTTGTGAATCAGTGGCGTAGTACGGCAGTGGAGCAAAGGGGTCGGCCACTGGATCGATGGGGCCGACCGCCGGACGAATATGCCCATATCCCACAGAGGAATGCGAACTCCAGACAACGGGTGAACCAAACAGCGGTTCCCCCAGCAGCGACAGGTCCGCTTTGGGATACCAGTCGGTCGAATCCATAAAGTCGTTCGAGCGGACGCGGCCCAGAATGCCCGCCTGCAGATTGCCTGTCTGATGCGTCAGCCCGATCAGGTTCTCCAGATCCTTGCCTGTGTCCCACTGCTGCTCGTTGTACTGCTCGTCAAAGTTGCGGTCTTCACCAAAGATGTGCCCCGCTTCGAGCGTGAGCCAGTTGTTGAAGGGCAGATCCACCCGGTTGCGCGACAGGATGCGTCCGCGATTGTTACTCGGCGGCGCCAACGAGCGACGATCGAAACCCAGGTTATCCCGACCGGTGTCGTGGATGTAATAGACATCGGTCATGCCGGAGTAGTGCGCTGGCGCTCCCAGCAGCGCACCATAGAAGTCGTACGTTGCTTCTGTCCCGACTGCCGGACCGCGGCGTGAAAGGTAATCGACCTCCAGATCCCAAGTGACGCCTTTCGGCAGGTTGAGGCCCAGGAGACCATCGAGGTTCCACATGGTGTGCAACTCGGCCCCAAAAATACCCGAATAACCAGCGTTCAACTGTCGCAGGGGGATGTGAGGATCTTCTGCGGGGCTGGTGAATGACGGCGTGTAGAAGACGGGCATGTCCTCGACGAAGAACCGGTTATTCAAACTCGACACCCAGAGCGTGCTCGGATCGACGTCGGTGGCGAAGGGATTGACCGCCGAAAAGTTGGCGTTGGGGCGCTCCTGCAGAAAGACATCGCTGGATTCCACTCGCCACTTCGGTTGGCCGAATTGACTGGTCGTAAACCAGGCATTGCGGGCGTGATAGTTGGTATCGGAGAGTTGCCGCAGCTCCGAGGCTCGCAGTCGCAACGTCCCTTCCAGTTCGGGGAGATACGTCCTTACCTCGGCATTCAGCGACAGGCCGCGACGCTGGCTCAGATCGTAGAACGCATGCGACGCCCTGATGTCGCTGTTGCCCTGCCGGACCACAATGTTTCCTTCGAGATACACCTGAAACGGCGTGTTTTCGTCGAGATCGAAGCCACCGATTTCGCTGAAGCGGTCGGCATCGGTCCAGATAACGGCCCGATCAGCAGTCAGATCGAGCCGGGTCAGAATCGTGCGGCCTTCCATTTGCAGTGGAATGTTGTCGACCACGACATTCACACCACCAGTGATCGTCGCCACGAATTCTTGCGGCACCGCACCAGTCGATGGCGCGACCTTGAACTCGAAGCGTTCCCCCAGGAATCGCGGACTGATGCTGACATGCCGCCGCAGTCCGAAGCTGCTGGGAGCGGGTAACTGAGCGACCGTCGTGGGTTCCATCGGCGGAGGTGGTACGACATATTGAGTTTGCTGTAACCCGCCCCGTGCTCCCTGCCGACGTTCCAGACCTCGACGGATGACGGGATCTTCAGCCACCTCTGGCGCGTCTTGTGGTGTGAAATCAGTCGCGAGCTCCGTCGCCACAATCTCGAACAACCACCAGGGGCGGGTTTCTGCTCGCCCATCTATCTTCCGAATGGCGGACACCTCGGGGGTCGACTCGGCATAGCCGACCAGGATCGCTGGTTGTCCATCGGGCGCATTCACTTCCCACAGCACGATTTGGGCGGCGGACCATACTTGAGCCCCTTGCGAAACGCGGCAATTCCCCCGCAACAGCAGCGTACGCTCTCCCCCAAGCACACAGCGATCTGCGATTTGGGCGGATACGGTCACCGGACCACCGGCGGGCGGTGCCTCTCCCAGCAAACTGTGCCCGGTCTGCGCAGAGGCAACCCCGGCAAGGCTGAGCACAAGCGTCAGCCCCGCCCATACGCATCGTGCGTAGAGCGGTCGGGGGGACGACACGCGGCGAATCCGTTCGCGTTAATAGTGGGGAGGGAATTGATGCGACGGGGAATCGTCGCCAATAGGGGGCAGGAGTATACGCCCGTTTGGAAAACTGAGTCAATAACGGTCTGGCGCGTGGGTGTGGCGCGTAACTCATTATTTTGAAGTACCTTGCGGATCGCCATCTGGCACCACCTGAGGGGCTGTTCGCGGCGCTGGAACCGTTGATTCCCAGGGGCTGATTTCGGTCTGATCTCGCAGGAGTCGCAACCAGGACACCATCGGCCCCCACATTCCCAGCGCCAGCAAACCGCAAAAGACGACCGTCGCTGGAGCGACCTCATACAATCCCAGATGCGGCGCCCTGGTGTGTGGGATGACCAGTCCCGAGAGCAATTCCAGTCGCCACCAGAATCCAGGCGTTGGGGGCAATCCAGCAAGCGTCCAAATGCTGATGAACAGCAACAGGCGACCGCTCAAACTGTGCCGCCAGTGCAGACCACACAGCAGGACGACCCAGCCGACAGAGTCGAGCAGCAGAATCATCGGCACCAAGCCACGCCCAGATTGCAGAGGTTGCGCGGCGGCGAGCGACAACTCAGGATGCAGCAGATCCCAGCCTGCCAATACCACCGCCGCCAACCCGCCGCAGATCGTGACCCCGGCGAGTAATTGCAGCTGTTGTCCAACCGGACGCGACAGGTCAACGCGGATGGCGATGAGCAGCAACGGGAGAATAATTGCGGGCATCAGCACCGAGAGTTGACGTTCATCAACCAGCAGATGCGGCAGCCCCTGCAGCCAGAGCAGTGGCAGCAGGATCAACGGCAATAACTGAGGACCGATGATCTCCCAGCCATCAGTCGATTGCTGGCGGGACAGACGCGGGAGCGGAAACAGGCGTGTCAGCCAACCGGTCCCGGTGAGGAGACAGATCAGTGCGATGGTCCGCCAGATTGGTTGGGGATCAGGTCCCGCCACTCCAAGTGTTGGCAGTAGCAGACCGGCCAGTGCCAGCAGGATGGCAATCGCATCGGCACCGAGTCCGCAGCGATCTGGGGATTCGCGGACCGATTGTGTTTCCATCCAACGAATGATGCCGAGCCCCACTACGGGGACGCACAAAGCTAGCGGTGAGGTCGCTCCCTCAACCCAGGCGATCAACCCACAGCCGCAGAGCCACATGCCCAACTGATCCAGTCGACTCGCAGACTCATTCCACCGCATTGGCCAATACCGGACACAACCGACAACAGCCCAGCCGAGAGCCAGCAGCAGCGACCCCTGCGGCACCTCCCGGCCAGAGGATGATCCGAGGACAGCGGCCCCGAACACTGCAAGCGGGGGCAGCAGTTCAGGATGCAGCAAACTCCAGGCTGTCTTCCGCAGCCACCAGACAATGATACCGATAGTGAATAGCAGGAGACCGCAAGATTCCGGGCGAGAAAGAGGGATCATGTTTCACCCTCCAGTTCGACGCTGGCGACATGCTGTTGCAGATCCTCGGGTTCGCCAAGAACGCCGTCCATCGATCGCGTGATTGCTGGCAACAGTCTGGTCGCAAACAGCAGCACTGCGGTTACGAACCCCAGCCACATGAGCGAGTCGAGCGGTGACTGCGTCTGCATCCAGTGCGTGCCCAGGTCGTACAGTGAGTGCTGCCAGGCGAGCACGGGAACCAGACTGAGCATCAGGCCCGCGCACCACGTCCCCAGGCGTCGCCGCATCGAAGAGGGCGCGGCAGCGGTCGTTCCAACGCTACTTGACCACATGAGACTCGACAGCAGGACGAGCAGCAGCGGCGCGACCACATCCAGTCGCGGACCAGCAGCCGAGTGAACCACGAGCCACAAGCCAACATGGTTCCCCCAGAGGAGCGGCGCAGTTCGCAGTTGATCAGCACTGACTGGTCGCGACCAGAAACTGCTCGCCACATGCCACATGCCCAGCATCAGTGGCCCTCCGAGCCAGAGCAGCAGCAGTTCAGGACTGGCGATGAACACCGGCGCGATGATCTGGCCAATCAACAGCAGTGGCAGTTTGGTCAGCACGCAGACCCACCACAATTCGGCGACTGCGTTAGCGGGCGATCTTCCGCTGAATGGCCATGCGCGGCGTGGCAGGCAACCACCGAGAGTCAGGCTCGCGGCGAGAAACGGAATGAGTGCCCAGCCGCGCCATTGCTCCCAGATCTGCAACGCGGCGGGATGCTGTCCACAAACTCGCGGCAACTGCAGCAGGTCTGCCGCAAGCAGAAAGCCAGTCGCAGATGGCGCCGAATGAGGTGCAGATCGCACCAGCGACAGCCCACCGATCAAAGCCGCGAAACCGACCAGCAAACAGATCCATCCTGCCAGTTGTTCGCGCAGGAACCAGTCAGCATGACGTCGATGGACAGCATCTCCACGCTGTGACATCAGCCACCAGCACGACACGATCGCCCCTGCCCAGCCGGTCAGCAGTGACGTCACATCCTGTGCGACAACGACCAGATTGACCAGCCCCATCAGCCCCAGGGAGCAGGGAATGGTCCAAGCGGAACTGCCGAGTGACAGGCCGCGTTGAACGCTCACCCATGTCACCAGGACCAGTGCGACCAGCAGCGGAAACCCTTGTGAACTGTAGGTCCATGCGATGGTGACGCCACCAATCGGTCCCCAATGCAATGAGGTTGCATCGCTCTCAGCCAACTGCAGCTGCCACTGCAATCCCGCCGACATCGCCAAGACCAACAGGAGTGCCGCCGCACTAACCCAGCGACGACTTCCCGTCGCCACGCAGGTCGACAGCACCGCGCCAATGAGCGGCCCCACCACCAGGAGTGCCAGCATCACCAGGACATCGATGGATTCCGATGGTGGCGTGGCAATGGGCATTGCGGAGATTACACAGGACACAGCGAATCCGTTCAATCGTCGATCACGTCGTCATCGTCAATTTCTTCGACGTCCCAATCTTCGTCGTCATCGACCGGTTGTGCCAACGGGATGTGCCGCGCGCCAGTGACTTCCACCGCGAAATCTTCCGCTTCATCTGGCAGGATCACTGGGATGTCCCCACTGATCATGTGTGGATCGACCGCAGGGGGATTGCGTGGGCTTTTCGGTTTCACCCCAACGGCTTCGACTCGGAACAACTGATCCCCGATGCACAGCTCATCTCCCAGACTCAAGCCCGCTTCTTGAGGAATTAGTTTCCCATTCACGCGGACCCCGTTCATGCTGCCGAGATCGCGCACGACGTAACGGTCGTCGATCTGAGCGACGCAACAGTGCTTGCGGGAGATCTTCCGACTGGCGGTGAGAACCACATCGCACTCCTGTCCCCGACCGAAAAAGACGATCGCCTTATCGAGCGGTATCGGACGTCCACCGGTCAGCGGAACAAGCACATACGGCATGAAGTGGTTCCAATACGTCGGGAATTCGGGGCGATTTGCCCGGCAACAAACCCGCCAGCCGAGTCGGCGGGTCCGTCAGTCTAGCCACTCGCACCGACCGCTGTCAGTAGCGAGCTTCACTTCTTCGTCGGAGTTTTTGCCGCCACAATTCCGATCTCCGCTGCCGAGGCGAATGCATTGTCGTTCACCTCCGACAGCACTTTGATCAGGACATACCTGCCTGCGACCGGTTCCGGCAGGTCGACCTGCTGTGCCGTCTTCACCTTGGTGAAAGTGTGCGAGGCGACCGGCTCGCCGAACTCCTCTGCAGACTCACTCACATAGAATTCAGCCTTGCCGAAGGCACCATTCCAACCATTGTCCTGCCGTGCCAGATATCGGAAGCCTCCCACAGTTGTGGACTCACCCAAGTCGAGTACCAATTCATGCGGTGGTGGAATCAGTTTGGGGGCGAACTGCGAATGCCAGAGCGTGTCCGGGTTGCCATCGACTGCCAGCGCCGCCCTTCGGCCATTCTCGGCGTTCTCGCTGCTGAAGCGAATCAACTTCACCTGCGTCTGTGGAATCAGACCCGTGGCGTCCCAGTTGGTGTTGGGTGCCCCGCTGGTCGACCTGGCTGATGCAGTGAAGTCTGGCAGACCAGTTTTCGCCTGACGATCTCGTTGATGTCGCACTCGTTTCTCGTCGAGATACGTTCCCGCCTGCACCGGCTCGTGCGCCCTGGTGGCGAAGTCCTGCATTGCGGCAAGAATCTCAGGATGATCGGCGGCGACATTCCGTGTCTCACTGATATCCTCGTTCAGGTCGTAGAGTTCCCAGGCTCCATTCTTTTTGGGCAAAATCGCTTTCCAGTGCCCCTTCCTTACAGCGACCTGACTGCCGTACTCCCAGTAGAGCGCTTCGTGCGTCGGCTGACTGGCACCTTCCGTGCCCAAAAGCGTCGGTAAGATGGACCGACCGTCTACATCATCCGGAATCTCTGCTCCGGCCAATTCCGCTAAGGTCGGAAGCACATCGGGCTGATAGAACAAGAGGTCGCTCACCTTTCCAGCAGGCACATGTCCGGGCCAGCGTGCAAGAAACGGAATCCTCAAGCCCCCTTCGTACAGATTTCCTTTACCGCCCCGAAACTCCACCCCAGTGTGAGGGTTCACATTCGGGCCAAAGTAACCGCGAGGATGCATCGCCGATTTGAAGCGATCCTGGCCGCCGTTATCGCCAGTAAAGAACACGAGTGTGCGGTCTTCCAACTCGAGTTCCCGAAGCAGATCGAGCACTTGCCCGAGATTGCGGTCGACCATCGAGACCATCGCAGCATAGTTCTTGGCATCCTGCGGAACATTGGAGTCCTGCATCCAGTCGTCTTCGCGATACAGTCCCCAGGCCGGATCCGTTTCCGGAATGTCGTAGTTGCCGTGTGGCGGCGTGATGGGGAGATAGCAGAAGAACGGCCGGTCTCGGTTCTCGTGAATGAACTGCAGCGCCTGTCCCATGATTTCGTATTGCGAATAGGTCGCCCCTGAGCGGCCTCCATTGTTGCCGGGCAGGACCACTTCCTCACTATTGCGAATGAGATACGGCGGATAGAACGTATGCGCATGCACCTGGTCGTAGTAACCGAAGAAGACATCGAAGCCATGCTGTTCCGGCACGCCAGTCGAGTCGCGACCACCGCAGCCCCACTTGCCGAACCCACCCGTCGCGTAGCCGCGTTGCTTGAGCAGTGTTGCGATGGTTGGTTCGTTCTCGCGTAGCGGTGTGCCCCCATCATTCGCGCGGACTGAGGCATGTCCCGCGTGCTTGCCGGTCATCAATGTGCAACGCAATGGAGCACAAACACACGATCCGGCGAGTCCTTGGGTGAACCGCATCCCCTCGGTCGCAAACTGGTCGATGTGCGGAGTCCGGATCTTTGATCCCATGTGCGAGACTTCGAAGTAGGCCAACTCGTCCGACATCATGTACACAATGTTCGGCGGCGACTCGGCCCCGTGAGTCTGTTCGGAACAGCAGACGGTCAGCACCAGCAGCGGCAACAGGCAAGACAACTTCAACATCAGGAACAACTCCTCGGTTTTCAGTACGAAAGCAGTCGCCGGGATTGGCTGGGGAATCATGGACGTCAACCGCCGCGCGATCCCGCACGTCATCGACAGGGCGATCAACCACACGTTCTCGGAGCACTCCCCGCGACGAATTTTTGATGCACTCCCCTGCAACTGCAACCCTGCAACATGCACAGCAGACGGTGCCGCTGACAGATGGGGATCGTAACTGAGATTCCCAGCGGCGGCGGGGTCCTGCTGATGACACCGCCGCCGATTTGCAGACGTTGACCAACACGCACCAGCTGCAACCTCGTCCTGCAGAGGGACGACTTTGCTAAGAATTGCGAATTTCTCGTGATAAACACCGTCAACTTGTCGCCTGAATACGGGACTGCGAATGATCGTTCATCACGGTCCTGCGTAACTCGTCCGCACATGCTATCCTCGCCCGGACCGGCGATGTGCGGTTGCGGTTTTCGAGACAGATTCCACGGTGCTTCCCCAGGCGATAAAGGTCAAGTGATGGGCATTCAAATCACCGGGATTCGTCATGCCGTGCCGCCCCAGGTGCAGACGGCCGCCGAACTCGCGCCGCTGATTGGACAGACCGAAGAGTGGGTCCTGCGGCAGACTGGTGTGGCCCGACGGCATGTAGCTGGCGACTTGCGCGATCCAGCCATCCTCGCTGCCCAAGCGGCGCGACCACTCATTGCCGAATGGGGCGCGCCGGATCTGGTGTTGTATGCCGGCGCTGTCCCACGACAGGGGGTCCCCGACACGTCGCTGTTTGTCGCGCGCGAATTAGGGCTGTCTGGCATCCCGTGTTTCTCTGTGAATGCGGTCTGCCTGTCCTTTTTGATGGCGCTCAAGGTCGCGGAAGGTTTTCTCGAGTCGGGGATCTACCGGCGCGTGCTGATTTGCGTGGCTGAATTGGCGAGTCGGGGTCGTAATTTCGATGTCCCGGAAGCCGCCGCTCTCATGGGCGATGGCGCCGCAGCCGCGATGGTCGAACGGAGCGCTGATGGTCACGGCCCTTCCGGCTTCGAAGGCTTCCGACTGCAAACCTGGCCGGAAGGAGCCGAACTGACTGGTCTGCGTGGCGGCGGCACGATGCTGCCACCGGACGATCCCCAAGTGACCCATGCAGATCATCGCTTCCACATGGATGGGGAAGGCTTGCTCCGGATCACTTTGCCGCATCTTCGCCGCTTCCTCAAGGAGTTCTTTGCGGAGCACCAGCTCACACCGCAGGACATCGACTTGGTCATTCCGCATCAACCGTCGGGACCGGGACTCAAACTGCTTGGACGTTGGGGATTTCCAGAGGACCGGGTGATCAATCTCATCGCCGACTACGGCAACTGTGTCGCCGCCTCGATGCCGATGGCCTTAGCGATCGCGCAGCAAACGGGCCGACTGCAACGCGGACAACGACTGCTCTTCCTGGGGACCGCCGCTGGATTGTCGATTGGAGCGGGACTCTTTCGATGGTGAACCTCAAACTGGTGACGTTGGCGGCCGCACTGCCGCCGCAGCGCGTGCTGGTGACAGGCGGCTCTGGTTTCCTCGGCGCGCACGTTGCGCGTGCACTGGCCGCTGCCGGGCATCAGGTGACGGCGTGCGGACGCAATCCTTATCGCGTACCGTTTCGAGCGGATGGGCCGAAGTTCGTGCGGGTGGATCTCGCTCAGGGCAGTCATCGCTGCAAGGCACCCATCATCTCAGATCGTGCCCCGCTCACAGCGTTGGATCGCGGAGCGATCCACGACAATCATACGCAGCCTTTCTCTGGCCGGTCCCCGATTCAACTGTTGTGCGAAGCACACGACCTCGTCGTCCATTGCGGAGCACTGGCTGCGCCATGGGGACCGCGAGTCGGTTTCGTGTCGGCCAACATCGACGGCACGCAGCAGATCGTCGATGCCTGTCGATCGCAAAGCCGGCGGCTGATTCATGTCTCCTCGACCGCCATTCACTTCGATTTCCGCGACGCTCATCGATTGACCGAATCGGCACCGCTTGCAAGTCCATTCGCCTGCGACTACGCCTGGTCCAAGGCCGAGGCGGAAGCAATCGTCCGGCAGGGCATCGAGCAGGGGTTGGAAGCGGTTATTGTACGGGCGCGAGCGATTTTTGGGCCGGGTGATAACAGCTTGTTGCCGAGGCTGCTCGAGGCCGCTGATGCGGGGCGCCTTAAGCAGATCGGCAGCCGCACCACGCAAACCGATCTCACCTACGTCGACAATCTGGTCGCCGCGATCTTACTGCTGGCGGGGCGCGAGCAGCTCAGCGGAACGTACACCATCACTAACGACGAACCTGTCGAACTTTGGCCGTTCGTGGAACGCATTCTCGCGGAGACCGGTCGCGGTCCACTGCGCGGGTCAGTGCCGCGCGGTGTGGCATTGACGGCGGCCAGGGCGATGGAGTTTCGGGCACAACTGGTCGGCGGCGACAGCGAGCCCCCCTTAACTCGCTATGCCGTCGGACTACTCTCAACAACTAAGACGTTTGATATCTCCGCCGCGAAGAGTGACCTTGGCTATCGTCCCCTCGTTACTGTGGAAGATGGCGTCCAGCGAACGCTTGCTGCGCTCAAGGCGACGGACGAGTCGCATTCCCATGTGCATGTCGGTCTCCAACTCTTCACCACCGGGTACACCACAGCTCAGGCGCGGCACGCAGAGCGAGGTGGGGACCGACAACAACAGTTGCGATTCCATGCCGCCATCGCCGTTATCGAGCATCCGGTCCATGGCCTCACACTCTTCGACACCGGCTACTCACCGCGGTTCTTCACTGGGACTGCGCGCTGGCCCTATCGGTTCTATCGCACACTTACGCCAGTCGTGACTTCGGAGCGACTGGCGGCGGTCAATCTGCTCCCGGCTCACGGCATCGACCCGGGAGACATTCGCCGGATCGTGCTCTCCCATTTTCATGCGGATCATACCTGCGGACTGCGAGACTTCCCCGGTGTGGATGTCATCGCATCAGAACGGTGCTGGCAAGGAGTGCGCGGACGACGAGGTCTGGCGGCGCTGCAGCGCGCGTTCGTTCCCGATCTGATGCCGCCCGATCTGCAGAGTCGACTATTCACGCTTGACCAGTTCCACGACCCCGGTCTTGGTCCGTTCGTCAAAGGACATGATCTGTTCGCCGATGGCACGGTCCGGCTGTTCGATCTCTCTGGTCACGCGCCGGGGCAACTCGGCGCACTCATTCAGTGCGGTCCGCACGAGCGAGTGTTCCTCGCTGCCGATGCTGTGTGGACCAGTCGCACATTTCGCGAACCACTGCGGGCAACATTGCCATTCCGGCTGCTGGCGGCCTCTGCAAGACAGGCCGAAGCGACCATTCAACGGCTGCATCAGTTGCATCGCGACTTTCCCGACATCGAAGTCGTGCCGACGCATTGTCCCGAGGTCGCGGATCGATATCGGTTCGATGAAATGGTGGCCCGCTTCGCATGAACATTCTCGTAACCGGTGCCAGAGCGCCAGTGGCTCTCGATCTCGCCCGTCGCTGCCATCGTGCCGGACATCGGGTGATCATGCTGGACAGTTTCCGCGAGAGTCCCGGCTTGTGGTCTCGGTGCGTCGCGAAGTCGTACGTCACACCTCAACCAGCGTTTGCGTTCAACGAGTTTGCCGCCGCGCTCGGGAAGATTGTCGATGACGAGCAGATCGACTGGATCATTCCGACTTGCGAAGAGGTCTTCTTTATCGCGGCGTGTCAGGACCAACTCAACTGCCGTGTGCTGACCGACCGGCTCGACAAGCTGCGGCAACTGCACGACAAGTGGACCTTCTCCCAACACGCGTCGAATGAGTTCACACGCGTTCCGGAAACGGTGCTCATACCACCACCTGCTGCTCGTGTCGCGTCGAGCACGCCCCTGCCATGGGAGGGAGATGAAACAAGCTGGGTCTTTAAGCCGACCTACTCCCGCTTTGCCAGCCGCACGCTGATTGGCCCCAGTCGCGATGTGCTGCAACGGATGCTGTCCAACACCACCGATTCCTGGGTTGCCCAACGACGAGTGCGCGGTTGCGAATACTGCTCATACAGTGTTGCCATCAACGGCGAACTCGTCGCGCATGTGGCGTACGAGTCGCTGTATCGGGCAGGGCTTGGTGCCGGGATCTACTTTCAGCCGCGCGAACTGCCCCCCATCGCCCAGTTCGTGCGCACGCTCGTCCGGCAACACAACTACACCGGGCAAATCGGCTGCGACTTTATTCGCGATGACGCAGGCCAGTTCTGGGTTCTCGAAGCGAATCCCCGTGCGACCAGCGGCTTGCACTTATTCGACAACGGCCCAGAACTGATCCATGTCATGCTGCAAACGGGCGACTCAACCGCCGCCAATTCATCCCCTTTGCCTCGAATTGATCTGCGCCCCAGCATGGTCGAATTTGCGATGCCCTTGTGGGGCCTCCGCGATGCCCTGCGGCATGGCAAACTCCTCCGCTTCCTCCCCGACTGTCTCACCGCCCGCTGGGCCATGACCTCCGTAACCGATCCAGTCCCCACCCTCATCCTGCCTGTCACCCTGGCCTACCTCATCCGCACCAGCCTGCGTGAAGGCATCTCCCAACAAGCGGCATCGACGCGGGATCTGGAATGGAACGGGGAGGAGCTGGGGCTGAGTGGAGCCGACAGCTGACCATGCCGCAGTCTTTCCTCTGCAAGACCTCTGCACTGCAAACAGCCTGAAAGCGAGTCCACGTTGACGCCCGATTTGGGGCCGGCGCCATTTCAGTCTCGCATGGCGGTGCTAGGATGCGTCTGCGGGATTTGATCTGGTGGGTGCCTGAGCCCTTGTTGGGCCGCAGCGATCGATCGATTCCTCACCGGGCGACGGGCGGATGGTCCAGGCGGCGTTCTTTGAAGAGGAGGCCGGAGTGGATCTGCGGGGGATGCTTGTCGCCGATGTGCAGGCTCCAGTATCGCTTTAGGGAACCAGAAGGCAGGTGATTCTGGATTGGTTCGCCGGGCATTTGGCGGACATGGGGCCTGAATTTCTGAGTTGCCTGAGCAATCGTTGTGACCGCGCGGGGCGTCATGAATGTGAACGCGGCGCAAAATCTGCGATAGGTGGGGGATGTGGCCAGTGGATTCCGGCTGGGCGATCTCTTACACTCCAGCTACGTTTCCGAGTTGGCGGCAGGCGCGGCTCGGAGTAGTAACGTCCCAACCTGCCCCTGCCTGAAGTTTCCCTCGGCCATCGAGTGATGGTCCGTCCTCTCCCTTTTGTTGCCACAGCGGGCGCCGACGGGAGTTTGTTCCAAGTCAATTCATTCGAGAAGCACACCAATGCTGCTACTCATTATTCGTGCAATGTACACTGTGATCGCCGTCGGGGCGATTGCGACGTTTTGCTTCTCGAAGGAGTCGGCTGCGCCACCGATCGTCGATGAGAATCCGGTGGTGGCGTTCGTGCTGTTGGTCGTGGCGGCGATGTCGATTCTGTTGATCGACGTCCTCACGCCACGCAAGCGGGTTGAAGTGATCTCGGCGATCTACTTCGGCCTGCTGATTGGCGTGCTGCTGGCGTATTTGTTCAACCAGGCGCTGAACCCGCTGTTCGATCCTGCCGGGTTGTTTGGGCAGAACGCGAGTGGATTCAAGACAGCGTCGTCGATGATGCTGTTGCTCGTCATGCCGTATCTGTGCATCACGTTCCTGATGCAAACGAAGGATCAGTTCCGGTTCGTGATTCCATACGTCGAGTTCGCGCGGGAACTGCGCGGCGGACGTCCCATGGTGCTCGATTCGAGCGCCTTGATCGATGGCCGGATTGTCGATGTGGTCGAGACGCACATTGTCGATGCCCAGTTCCTGGTGCCGCAATTCATTCTGCAGGAAGTGCAGGATATTGCGGACAGTCACGACAAGGTGCGTCGGAGTCGTGGACGCCGTGGCCTGGATGTGCTGCGTCGGTTGCAGCAGGATCCAAAGATCGACGTCAAGGTGGTCGAGACCGATCTGGCAAGTGATCGGACCGTTGACCAGCGGCTGGTGGAAATCGCCAAGCAGTATAATGGGCGAATGGTCACCAACGATGTCAACCTGAACAAACTCGCTGGCGTGCAGGGGGTGGATGTCATCAACCTGAACGAGGTTGCCAACGCACTGAAGCCGAAGTTCATCCCGGGCGAGCATGTGCGGATTCGCATCATGAAGGAAGGGGAAGGCCCTGGTCAGGGGATCGGCTACCTGGACGACGGCACGATGGTCGTGGTCGAACAGGGTGTGCGTGAGATGGGCAAAGAAGTCGACACCATTGTTACCAGCGTGTTGCAGAA
>JAGQQB010000269.1 GCA_020426425.1 Planctomycetaceae bacterium
AGGCCGATCCCGCACGGCCGGCCGAACAACTCGCCGTCGAAGTGACGCAGGCGTCGCAGGAATTGCTCCAAGAACGTATTGAACTGGTGGGAAGCCTTTCGCCCATCGCGGAAACGGAAATCCGTTCGCGTGTGAGCGGTTATCTCGTAGAACAGGCGGATGATGTTGGCAGTCGCGTGAATGTGGGTGAAGTGCTGATCAAATTAGATGCCCGGGATCAACGGGAAATCGTCGCCCGGGCGGAAGCGGGGCTACGGGTCGCAGCCGCGCAGCTCAAGTCACAGCAAGCAGAACTCGATCAGGCACAGCGAACGGTGGAACGCCAGCAGAGCCTGACCGACGAAGGAGCCGGGACGGTGCAACAGCTCGAAACGGCCCAGGCGGCGCTCGCGATCGCTCAAGCACGCGTGGAGTTGGAGCAGTCGCGAGTCGAGGAGGCCGAAGCGAATCTCGAACAGGCGCGACTGGCACTGAACGATTTTGAATTGATCGCCCCAATCACGGGCTTCATTGCCGAACGCTTCTCGCAGGTGGGCGACCTCGCCAAACCCGATGTCCCGCTGCTACGCATTGTCAGCCTCGACCGGGTTCAGACAACGGTACATGTGGTCGAGAAGGACTATCGCAAGATCCAACTGGGGCAACAGGCCGACGTCACGATCGACGCATTCCCCGGTCAGGTGTTTCCAGGCATCGTTAAGCAGATCGCTCCCGTCCTTGATCCCAATACCCGCACAGCCGAAGTCCGTCTTGACGTCGAGAACCCCAAGTTTCTGCTCAAGCCGGGGATGTATGCCCGCGTCTCGTTGCGATCCCAGCGATCACAACCGGGCGTAGTGATCCCGCTGGCGAGCGTACTGGATGATGGCGAGCAGACAAGCGTGATGACCGTGGAAGGCACCCCGCCGATCGTCCGCCGTCACATCGTCGAACTCGGCGCAACCGATGGTCGACTCGTCGAAGTCCTCGACGGTATCACAGCCAAGACGCAAGTCATCACTCTGGGGAATCGACTCGTCCGGGAAGGCCAGGAAGTTAAGGTCGTCGAAGTCCCGCTACCGCGACCTGAGTTGAGCGCGGCAACAGCGCCGGCGGCAAGTGATCCGTAGCGGGAGTGACTAGGGACAAGAGCCAGTTTCAAAACTCTTGGTAACCCGAAGCGTCAGCGAGGGATTTCGTGAATCGCCATGACGTACCATCCCTCGCTGACGCTTCGGGTTATCAGAGATCCAGAAACGCCATGTTTTGAAACTGAGACTAGGGATTCATATGCCACCAACACTGACAATTGCCCCCCACGTTGAGCCAGGGGACTCACGCCCCCCGCTCGCCTAACTCCAACCTCCCAACTCCTACCTCCTACGCACGATGTCCCTGGCGCGTACCTCCGTCAAACGCCCTGTCACGACGCTGATGGTCAGCATCATCGTCGCGCTACTGGGCTGGGTGTCGCTCACGGGGATCTCGGTTGACCTGATGCCGAGTCTGGAGTTTCCGACGATCACGGTGACGACGTTCTACCCAGGGGCTGGGCCGGAGGAAGTCGAAACGCTCATCACCCGGCCGCTCGAACAAACGCTCAGTTCGGTGAACGGCTTCGAGCGGCTTTCCAGCAAGAGCCTCGAGGGGAGCAGTGCGATTCGGTTGCAGTTCAGGTGGGGGACAAATCTCGATGCGGCGGTCGATGATATCCGGCAGGCGATCGACAAAGTCCGGGTGAATCTCCCCGATGGCATCGATCCGCCCCTGCTCCGCCGCTATGACTCCAACGATTCACCGATTCTTTACCTCGGCCTCAACAGTGAACTGCCCGTCACTGAACTGACACGGCTCGCTGACCGGGCGATCGTGCCGCGACTGGAACGACTCAACGGCGTCGCCCGAGTCGGGATGCGCGGGGACGTCGGTCGCGAGATTCAGGTCGACATCGACCGTGCCCGGTTGGAATCACTCGGCATGGGGATTAATGAAGTCGTCACCGCCCTGCAGCGCGGGAACGTGTCGCAACCAGCGGGCGACTTCGCCGAAGGGAATGTCTATCGGCTCATTCGCAGCCGCAGTGAGTTTCGCTCGCTCCAGGAAATCCGCGAACTCGTGGTGCGTCGCGACGGCGACGCAACTGTCCGCATTCGCGATGTCGCTGACGTCAACGATGGTCACGAACGCCTGACTGAGCGCACCCGCACCAACGGACAGCCGGGCATCATGGTGTATGTATTCCAACAGACTGGGGCCAACACCATTGATGTGAGCAACGCGGTGCAACGCGAACTGGTCGACCTGAACCGGGAACTACGCGATGCGGAACTCGTCATCCGGCTCGACAAGTCAACGTTCATCCGGCAATCGATGGAGAACATACAACTCTCGGCACTACTCGGCATGGGTCTGGCCATGCTGATTCTGGTGCTGTTCCTTCGCAGTTTTCGCAGCACGCTCATCATCGGCGTCTCCATGCCGCTGTCCGTGATGGCGGCATTCATTCTGATCTACTTCAAAGGCTACACGCTGAACATGGTCTCGTTCGGCGGGTTGGCGCTCGGCATCGGAATGCTGGTCGACAATTCAATCGTGGTCCTCGAAAGCATCTTCCGGAAACGGGAAGACGGCGTCGAACCAGTCGAGGCCGCCATCCAGGGAACCGACGAAGTCTCCGGCGCGATCATCGCCAGCACGCTGACCACACTGATCGTGTTCCTGCCACTGGCGTTCATCTCGGGCGTGACCGGCGTGCTGCTGCATCAACTCGCGTTTGTCGTTTGCAGTTCTCTCATCTGTTCGCTGCTCATCAGTCTGTCGCTGACACCGGTGCTCGCGGCGTACTGGTTGGGGAACACCAGGCGATTTGGTACGCCCTGGTTGCTCAAGCTGCCGGAATGGATGTTCTCCAAAGTGGAACGACTGTACCGCTGGTTCGTCGGTGGATGCCTGCGATTCCCAGAGTTCACGGCGTTCGCGGTCATCTGCCTGTTCTGCGCGACACTCGGACTGATCCCCCGGATCGGCACCGACTTTCTCCCCGCGACCGATGATGGACGTCTCGGCATCACCGGCGTGATGGCCCCCGGCATCCAACTCGAAACGCTCGATCGACAAACCCAGGTGATTGAGCACGCGATCGCCGAGCATCTCCCCGAAGTCGAAACGCTCTCGCTGTTCATTGGCGACAAAGCCGAAGATGGCGAAGACTGGAACGAAGCCCGGGCGATCATTCAACTCAATCCCAAGTCGGACCGACAGGAGAGCACCGAAGAGATTCGTAAACGATTCGCCAAGTCCCTCGGTCCGGTCCCCGGCATGCGTGTTCGCAGTCGCGTCTATAGCAGCCTGCCACTATTCCGCACGTTCAGTTCCGAAGGGGACAACATCGCCGTCCTTGTGCGTGGGCATGACCGCACCACCGCCGAGCAACTGGCGCATGCCGTCACCGAAGTGATGCAAGGCATCCCGGGCTTGATCAATGTCGAAATGCAGGCCGATGAGAAACGTCCGGAACTGCTCACCCGGATCGACCGCGCGAAGGCGAGTCAACTCGGCGTCACGGTGCAGGACATCACCCAGGCGCTGGAGACGACGTTTCGTGGCACTCGTGCAACGGTGTTCCGCGAAGATGGAGACGAGTTCGATGTCGTCGTCCGACTGCGCGAGACCGATCGTTCCCGACAAGCCGATCTCGATCAGGTCGGCATCGCCACTAACGATGGCCGTCTGCTGCCGCTGGGGAACTTCGTCACCTACCGCTCCGGCGATTCTCCGCTCGCAATCAATCGGCTTGACCGTCAGCGTGTGCTCGTCGTCACGGCCGGTTCGGAAGGGCGCGACCTCGGCGCGGTTATCAGCGATCTCGAACGACAACTCGGACAGATCCCCGTCCCCACCGGATTCAACCTCGAAATCGCTGGCGACTGGGAAGAACAACAGGAGAGTTTCACCCTGCTCATTCAAGGCTTCGTCCTCGCCATCCTGCTGATGTATATGATCATGGCATCGCAGTTCGAATCGCTCCGAGATCCGCTGCTGATTCTCTGCACTCTGCCCCTCGCGGCCATCGGCGTGATTCTGGTGCTCGTCTTCTGGGACACCACGCTCAACGTGCAGTCGATGATCGGCGTCATCGTGCTCGCCGGAGTCGTTGTCAACAACGCGATCGTGCTGGTCGACTACGTGAATCAGCTGCGCGGCGAACGACAGGGAGAGGACGACAACTCGCTCATCCAGCAAGCCGCGGTCCGGCGCTTCCGCCCCATCATCATGACGACGCTGACCACCGTCCTCGGCATGCTCCCCGTCGCCCTCGGCTGGGGCGAAGGTGGCGAACTGCAGGCCCCACTCGCCCGCGTCGTCATCGGCGGCCTCGTCTCGGGAACGGTGATTACCCTGGTGGCCATCCCAATCGCCCTGCAGCTCGTCGCGCCGAAACCGCAGCCAGACCGCGTAAAGTCAGCTCCAGCAAGCACTGTGGCGGCTTCCGAACCGCAACCAGCGTAGGCGACTCCGATCCCAATTGCGAAACAATCGGGCGGCTGAGTGCATCCCCCTCCCCGGCTCGCTATTCTTCGCATCTTACTTGCTGGAAACGTCGCCAATTCAGCGACCGCCAGCAGCTTGCGAACCATTCACGAACATTGCCTGAAGCCATGCTCTGGGAAGTCGAAATCCATCCTCTGGACCGTAATGCCGCACAGGCTGATCGCGAAGGCGACCGAGTCACTTCCGAAGCGACTCTGCGCAAGCTCGGCACGATTGGCCATGTCGCTTCCGCCCGATCGTACCTGATCGAAGGAGATGTTTCCCGCGACGAAATCGAACGCCAGGCGGTCCCGCTGCTCGTCGACCGCGTGGTTGAGTCGTACGAAGTTCAGGCGCTCCCTGCGACAACCGAAACCTCTCCCCTGCCCGGCCAGTTGCTCAACGTCCTGTTCAAGCCGGGCGTAACGGACAACGTGGGCGAGACCGCTCGCAGGGCACTGCAGGATCTCGATCTGCATGTCGATCGCGTCGCCACCTGTCGTAAGTACTGGGTCAGCGAGAACGCCAGCACTACGGAGATTGAACGCTTCAGCAGTCGCGTGCTTGCCAACGATGCGATCGAGCATGTGCTCGCTGGCCCGCTGTCACTCAAGAGTCTCGCGCTCGGCAGCGAGTACGAATTCGAACTGCGGCACACCGCTATTCGTGATCTCGACGACGCCGGCCTGATGCGGCTCTCCAAGGAGGGCCAACTTTATCTGCAGCTTGCCGAAATGCAGACGATTCGCGACTACTTTCGCGAACTCGGACGCGAGCCGACCGATATCGAACTCGAAACACTCGCGCAAACCTGGAGCGAACACTGTTCGCACAAAACGCTCGCTG
>JAGQQB010000270.1 GCA_020426425.1 Planctomycetaceae bacterium
GCTTCGAGGCATGCGGCAGTTCGCGCAACAGCGTTCGCAAAATGCCATTCACGAACCCGGCCGCTTCTTCCTTGCCGACTGTACGGCACAGATTCACCGTTTCGGCCACTGCGGCGTGTGGTGGGATGCGGTCGACGAACAGGATTTGATCGATCCCAATTCGCAACACCAGTCGCACGGCGAAGTCGAGATTCTCGATTGGTCGCGAGGAGTACGCCGCGAGGACGGCATCGAGCAGCAGGCGTCGGCGAACCGATCCACATGCCAGTTCGGTCGCCAGTCGACGTTCACTGGGATCAGGTGACTGCGTCTGGAAGAGTTGGTTCAGCGTCTGGCCGACGAAGGTGGTGCGGCGTTCATACGCCGACAGCGCCTGCCACGCAAGATGCCGGGCGGAGTCGACACGCTTCGCCGGCTTGTACGGACTGCGGCCTCGCTTGCGACCAGGACGCGGCTTGCCGGGACGACGGCGGAAACGGTCGCGACGACGTGGGGAATCGGAAGAGTCTGTCACGAGCCGGTCCCACACAGTTGCGCCAGATCGGCGAAGTATTCAGGATAGGTTTTGGAGGTACACTCGGGGTCGGCAATCACAATGCCGGCCTGCCGCAATCCGAGCAGCGCGAAGCTCATGGCCATGCGGTGATCGTCGTACGTGTGAATGGTGGCCGGGCGCAGTGGGCCGGGATGGATCGTCATGCCATCGTCGTGTTCTTCCACCTGCAGTCCAACACGCTGTAGTTCGGTGACCACAGCGGTGATGCGGTCGGTCTCTTTGATGCGGTTGTGGGCGACGTTGCGAATCGTCGTCGGTCCGGTCGCGAACGGGGCGACGCAGGCGAGCGTCTGGGCGGTATCGCTGATCGCATTCATATCGATGTCGATCCCGCGCAGCGGACCACCTACGACGGTGATCCCGGCATCGCTTTCACGTACGGCACAGCCCATTTGTTCGAGGGCATCGACAAAGTGAACATCTCCCTGCAGGGCGTTGCGACTCAGGTCACTGACCGTGATCTCGCCGCCTGTGACCGCCGCGAGTGCGAAGAAGTAGCTGGCCGCAGAGGCATCCGGTTCAATGGCGTATTCGCGCGCCTGGTATGGCTGGGCCTTGATGCGAAAGCGATTCGGTTCCGGTTCCTCAATCACCGCCCCAAACGCCTGCATGTTGGCGAGCGTCATGTCGATGTAGGGCCGCGAGACCAGTTCCCCTGTGACGCAGACGGTGACATCGCCCTGTGCTGCTGGTGCCGCCATGAGCAGGGCACTCAGGTACTGGCTGGATAGATGCCCGCCGACATGGATCTCTCCAGCAGGGAGACCAGTCGTTTGAACAGTAACTGGCGGACAGTTGTTTCCCAGATCGCAGCGCGCGATCACACCTGCGGCGGCAAGAGCATCGATCAGCGGACCGATCGGACGCTCGCGCATTCGGTCATTGCCATCGAGCCGAAACTCGCCATGGCCGGTCGCGCACAACGCCGTGAGAAAGCGAATGCTCGTTCCGCTGTTTTCACACCATAGTTCGGCACTTGCCTGAGGAATGCGGCCTCCGCAACCGGTGATCGTCATCACCTTGGCGTCTTGATCATGCCGCACCGGAATCCCGAGGCGACACAGGCTGTCGACCATGACTTCGGTGTCGCGACTGGCGAGCACGCCGGTCAGCCGCGATTCGCCTTCCGCCAATGCCGCAATGATCAACGACCGATTCGTCAAGCTCTTCGAACCAGGCGGCCGAATCGTCCCCAGGACGGGACCGCTGACAGGTTGGATTTCGAGCGAGGACATTGAGGGTTGAACGTTGAGCGTTGAGGGGCCTGCGGCCCGTTGAGGTGGCTGCGCCACGTTGAGGGGGGCTACGCCCTCGTTGAGGGTCGAAGGATTTGTCTGACTGATGACTGAGAACTGACGACTGTCAACTTCCCGCCGACGGCTGATAGCCGATAGCCGACGGCCAAGAGCCAACCGCCCGCTGCTCTACTTCTTTACCGCCCAAATGTTCCGATACCGGACTGGATCGCCGTGGTTCTGCAGGAACAGGGGGCCGGGTTCGGGGGATTCGCCGCCGACTCCGCCGGGGGTGCCGCTGGGGAGTTCGATGTTGTCGTGAATCACGATGCCGTTGTGCTTCACGGTCACGCGGGCGTTCTCGGTCTTCTTGCCATCGGCATCGAACTTGGCGGCGGTGAAGTCGATATCGTAGGTCTGCCAACTGAGCGGTGGCAGGCACATGTTCACTGAAGGCGGAGCCGCCTTGTAGATGCCGCCGCATTCATTATCGAGACCCTTCAGTCCGAATGAGTCGAGCATCTGGACTTCGTAGCGGCCTTGCACGTAGCAACCACTGTTCCCGCGCGCCTGTCCCTGGTCGTGCGGCATGTAGGGGAGGCGGAATTCGACATGCAACTGATGACTGCCGAAGGTATCCTTCGAAGTGACCCCTTGTGTGAGCAGGCCATCGTCGGTCATCGAGGCACCGTCTTTCCAGTGCGATTTGAGGGTCTCTTCGCTGCCATCGAACAGCACGACCGCACCTTCGGGCGCTTTCGCACCGAGCGTGGGGCTTTTGCGTTCCATCTTCTTCAGACCAGCGATGATCTCTTTGATGGCCGCCGCGTCCCCTTCGGTTTCGGTCTTGTCGGACTTATCCCAGCCAGCACCGGGGAGGCCGCCATTGTGTTTGACAGCGCGGAACTTCCCTTCGCTCAGGTCAATCACCTGAATGCCGACGCCTTCGCCGGCGTATTCACCCTGCAGTGCAAAGCCCGGTTCTTTCTCAGCGGCCTCTTCGGCTGTCGGGTAGGCCGGGCCTTTTGCAAAGCCGCTGGTCGCGGCGAAACAGAACATCAGGGCCAGGGGCAAGTGGTGCAACTTCATGGAGGGATCCTTCAAGGGGGTTAGGGGTGAGGGGTTAGAGTGGAGGACGAATGGAACAAGTGTCTCGTCCCTAGTCTCTCGTCCCGAGACAGTCCATGCTCTGGACTCTTCGCTCTCGACACTCCGCTCTTAGAACCGCATCATAGTCCCCGCTCCGCCCCGATTCATCTCACTTCGACTTCGGCGGGGGCCAGGATGTGTGTGTGCATGGTGGTGCCGGTCCAGGCCGGGAGGTCGCACTTTGTCGCCCGCCAGCCAGCGTGGACGAGTTCGCCGGTGAGCGGTCGCTGATTGGAGACGTTGCCGACCAGTCGCACCTGCGCGGCGGACGCATCGGCGGTGACTTCGTATGACGTCCCTTCGGGTTGCTCAATCACGCTCTGCAGGCCGAAGAGTCGCTGCAGGACCGAGGCGGTTCCTCGATGGACTTCGCGTACAGCGGCACCGACCTGGGCGTCGTCGTAGGCGTCGAGAGGTTCCTGAATGAAGTCGAGGAACCGGGCTTCACGCTGCAGGGTTTCGAGCAGTGTGAACGCGTCGCTGCGTACCGGCTTGGTTGGGGCGGGCTTGGGCTTGGGCGGGGCAGGTGCGGCCGGCGCAGGCGTTTCGATGGCCGCCGGCGCAGGCAGGTTTACTGTTTCGCCTGCTAACGCGGCGCCAACCTTACTCGCCGTCTGCTGGTTCAGCAGCACGCCAAAGAAACTGCGAAATGCGAGTCCGATACGTCCCATGATGTCTTGCTGTTACTCGTTGAATTGTGTGTGGTTGTTAACGTGAAGGTTGTGCCGCGCAGTGTCCAGAGTTCGGTCGCATGTGTCCAGCGGGTTGGAGGCTCGTTGATCTGATCATCTGGACGAATCGGTCGTACCCGACGTTGCCGGCGTCGGTGTCGATTGCTGATAGGCGGAGAAATGGATCGAGGGGCGCCCCAAGTTCACCGCTCAGGCACGATGCTGGCAGCAGCGTGTACGACTGGCTCCGTCGACGTTGCGGCACAGCCAGCGCATGGTTCCGGCTGCATCCTTTGGATTCACCGCTTGACCAATCGGCCCAACACGGCAGAATGCCCGTGCGATTCAGTCTGTGTGGGAGTCCCGAAGGCGATGAAGAATTCCTGGTCAGTCGGATGTGGTCTGAGTGAAGGGCGCGATCGAACGTGGTCGGCGGCGCGACGACTGCTGTGGGGCGGTATCGTGCTCGTGTTCCTGGCTGGCGCGACAGGGGAGGTGACGCCGTCGACATCATCGACGCCAGTTCCAGCTCAGGCGGATCCAACTCAGGCAGATCCAGTTCAGCGAGATCCTCTGCTGAAAGCGGTCGAGGCGGAGTTGCTGTCCGCTCCCAACCAACAGAAGTTGTCGGCGGGTGAAGCGGCGATGGCAGCGCAGCTGTCGGAGAAGATCTCCGCCGCGGAATGGCTGGGACCGCTGGCCCCAGTGGCGTTGTCCCCCTTCTTTGGGCTGACCTGCCTTTCGGGATTGGCTTTGTATGGACAGGATTTGATACCTGGAACAAACCATCTGCTGCAGAACTCGGTGCTGCGGCAGCCTGCGGTCTTCTGGTCGCTGCTGGTGCTGACCATTCTGACGTCGCTCCCCAAGTTCACCAAAGTGAGCAAGCCGTTCGCGCAGGTCATGGATCAGGTCGAGGCCTACGCCGGCATTGTGATCCTGCTGGTGATTCGGTTCTTTGGTCAGCCTGAGGTGGGCGTTGAGCCAACGGTGGTGCAAATGGGGATGTTCTCAGTCTCCGTGGACGTGCTGTTCGCGATCGCCGCCTGGATCAACATTCTGGTGATTCATGGCGTGAAGTTCTTCTTCGAATTCCTGATTTGGATGACGCCGTTTCCAATGCTGGACGCCCTGTTCGAGATTATGAACAAGGCCGTCTGCGCCGGACTGATGACGCTCTATGCCTACAGCCCTGTGGCAGCGACGGCCGCCAATCTCGCGCTGTTCGCCGTGTGCTTGATTCTCTTCCGCTGGTGTCATCGTCAGACGGTCTTTTATCGCACCATGCTGCTGGATCCATTGTGCGTACGGTTGTGGCCCAGCTACGGGCAGGTTGGGGCGGGCGGACTGGCGGTCTTCCCGCAGACCGCCTGCGGACCGATCCCGGCAAGGGCACCATGTCAACTGGTGCGCACCGATTCCGGATGGGAGTTGCAAATGCGGACTTGGCTGGGACAGCTGCGGAGTTGCCAGATCACGCGACTTGACGAATTGCTGATCCGACGCGGCTTTCTGTTCAATACGGTCTCCTTTGCTGGCGACGAACAGATTGAGCTGTGCTTCAGTCACCGCTTCAACAGGCAGTGGACGCAGGTGGAGGAACTGCTCGGGTAGGCTGCAGAAATGGGACGCCGAGCAGGGCAAGTTGGTCCGACCGGGTGTCAGTTCGCATGCAGTTTCCCTGCATCGAGGGGCCTGTTTCTCAGCGTCCATGA
>JAGQQB010000271.1 GCA_020426425.1 Planctomycetaceae bacterium
CCAGCGGCAGTTGGTCGAACAGCTCTTGCGCATCGCAGCGCAGCGTCCCCTGCACATCGACAATCGCCGGACCGCTCGCCTGCTCAATCGTGCCGGAACCATCGACGCTGATCGGGACTGACGCCAGCTTGAGTTGTGGCACCTGAAACTGATCTGACTGTTGATCGTAACTGGCTTTCAATGACCAGGTAATCGGATCGACATCGAGCGGTTCCGTCGTCCCATCGGCAGCCTGCAGGACAGGGACGAGATCGAGTGATGCCTCCTCAGGGCGCGTCAGTTGGCCCGTCAATTCAGCCGCCAGCATCCCGTTGGGATCGCGTCTGAGGTCGAGCAGCGTGTTCGCGTCGGCAGCACCGGTAATCAGTTTGCCGCCAAAGAAACTTGCCGTGAGTGGCTGCAGTGGATCGAGCGGAAAGTGGTCGCCGCGCAGGCCGAGCAGCAACGTCTCTGCCGGGCGACTTGGTCCTGCGGCATGGTAATCTCCCTTGACCTTGACTACGCCACCGGTCTTGGGCTGCGTGACGCGGGCCTGAAGATCGACCGCGTGGGAGGTTGAATTGTCGCTACTCGCCGGTGCAAACTCGTAGGTGCCACCAATCTCACCAAGGATCGCGAGTGTGTGCTGCTGAGGATCGACAAAGGTGATCGTTCCACCAGAGAGCTGCACCTTGAGTGCCCTGGGTAGTGCTGGCACCTGTTGCTTCAGGATGAGGTCGAGCGTCTGCTCCAGCGAGAGTTGTGGAGATCCGCTGAGTGAACCGTTGGGGACAACGACCGTGGCGCTGAGTCCTTCGAATGTCAGGCTGAGTGGTTGCGTTTTGTTGGTGACCAGTTGCCACAACGTCTGTCCGGTGGTGACCGCACCGATGTTGGCCGAGACCCGACCGTGCCGATCACTGATGGCAACATCACGCAGGAGCACTGGTGCCTGCCAGGAAAGCGACGCATTGTCGAACTGCACTGAGGCAGGGAGATCTGTCCCGAGCAGTTGTGTCACATCGGTCTTGCTCCACATCTGGCCCGCGATGCTGGGGAGGAACCAGGCGCCGACCGCGAGCAGAATCAGTCCGATGAGGAACAGTCGCCCCAGTCCCCCCTTGCGACGCGTCGGTTCCGTGGGGCTGAGAGGTGGGTCTTCCGTGGCCGTGGGGACCGGTGTGTCAACCATGACGGTTTACCGTTGTGGATCGAGGCATCGTGGAAACGGGG
This sequence comes from Planctomycetaceae bacterium, assembly GCA_020426425.1. Classification (GTDB taxonomy): domain Bacteria; phylum Planctomycetota; class Planctomycetia; order Planctomycetales; family Planctomycetaceae; genus JACKHO01. Next base: position 1,213 of record JAGQQB010000271.1, read on the forward strand.
GCGAAGTTGCTCCCAGCGGTTTCGTTTCGAGCCGAATGAAGTGGAGTCTACCATAGCGGGGCAGATCGCGTCACGAAGGAAATTCGCCAACCACTTGGCATCGCTGGGGATTCTCAAGTATGTTGTTAGTAGATCAATGCATGTGAATGGCGAACGACAAACGGGCGAGCCATGGTAACCGTTTTGGTGGTTGATGATTCCGCAGTGGACCGCAAGATGGCCGGCGGTCTGCTGGCGAAAGGGGGCGACTGGGAGATCCAGTACGCCTGCGACGGTGCCGATGCGCTCCGTACTATGCAAGCTGTCCGTCCTGATCTCGTCGTGACCGATTTGCAGATGCCAAATCTCAACGGATTAGAATTGGTTCAACTCGCCAAAGAGCAGTTCCCCCTCGTCCCGGTGGTGCTGATGACAGGGCAGGGGAGCGAGACCATCGCGGTGCAGGCTTTGCAGCAGGGGGCAGCGAGCTATGTCCCCAAGCATTCGCTGCGTGACGATTTGGTCGAGACGATTGGCCGCGTGCTCTCGCTGGCAGGCGAGATGGCGAATAAGAAGGCGCTGCTGGGCAAGATGACCGCGTTCGCCTCCAGCTTCATTTTGCCGAATGACCCCGCGCTCCTGTCGTCTCTGGTGAAATACGTGCAGTCGATTCTGGTCGATCTCGATGTGCTACCGGAGTCGGACCGATTGCGGACGGGAGTCGCGCTGGAAGAGGCCCTGCTGAACGCGTCCTATCATGGCAATCTCGAAGTCAGTTCGAAGCTGCGGGAGTCGAATCACGCCCAGTACTACGAACTGGCGCGAAGGCGGGCAGGGGAAGACCCGTATCAGCGGCGGTCGATTTATGTCGATATTCGTATCGATGCACGCGGACTGGAATACTGCATTCGCGACGAAGGCCCCGGCTTCGATCCTGAGTCACTGCCTGATCCGACCGATCCAGCGAATCTGGAACGCCCTTGCGGTCGTGGCGTGTTGCTGATGCGGACCTTCATGGACGAGGTCCAGTACAACGAGCGGGGGAATCAGGTGATCATGACCAAGCGGGCCAAAGAGCCAACCGCCGCCTCGTAGGTTCTGCGCGACCACGACAGGTTGGCATTGTCCGGCGTCGCCCCCCACCTTCCGCCAACAGCCGAATGCCGCTAGCCGACAGCTGAATGCCCCCAGTTGCTGGTAACTCTGAGCGAAGCTGTGCAGAATACGTCTGAGTGTGACCGGTCGTCGGACTGGTCCTGTCGATCTCAATGGACGTTGCGGAGATGTTGGCTGTGCGACCACGAGCTTGCTGCTGGATGCTGGGCTGCCTCGGATTGATGACGACGTCTGTCATCGCGGCGGAAACCGGATCGCTGATTGCGACCATCACCCAGGTGGGGGCGCGTGGGGAAGGGCATGCGGCGGCGACCGCTGCGGTCCGGGAACTGGAAACATCGGCACAGGCGGCCGATCTCGTTCCGCTGCTCAAGGCGATGAACTCGGCCGCGCCGCTGCCAGCCAACTGGCTGCGAGGGGCGTTCGAAGCGGCGGCTGACCGGGCGCTCAGCGCCAACTCGTTACCCACTGCTGATCTCGATGCCTTTGTTCGTGATCGTTCAAACACGCCGCGCGTACGGCGACTGGCGTATGAATGGTTGTTGAAGGGCGATCCCGAAGCCGAGACCCGCTTTCTGCCGACATTGCTTGATGATCCCAGTGCCGAGATGCGAAGGGACGCGGTCGCGCGGCTGATTGGACAGGCGCGTGAGCAGACGGGCGATGAGGCTCTCAAGCTGTGGCGACAGGCGCTCTCCGGCGCTGTCGACGAAGATCAAGTCGACGCGATCGCCAAGGCGCTCAAAGAACTTGATGTCCCGTTCAATCGGGTCCAGCACTTCGGTCTGCTCGTCGACTGGCATGTCATCGGGCCGTTCGACAACGTCGATCAGAAGGGGTTCCCGGTCGCTTATCCTCCGGAGGAACAGGTGGACTTGAATGCCGAGTACACCGGGAAGCTGGGGCCGGTCACGTGGCAGCAGCTCCATTCAGACGAAGCCGATGGCGCGTTCGACATCGCCAAACTGACTGAGCCACATAAAGGGGCGATCGACTATCTGTACACCGAGTTCAAGGCTGGCGAAGAGCTGCCAGTTGAATTCCGGCTGGCCACTGCGAATGCCTGGAAATTGTGGGTGAATGGCGAACTCGTGTTCGCCCGGGAGGAGTACCATCGCGGCATGCGTTTTGATCAGTACATCGTGCCGGGCAAACTTCAGGCGGGCAAGAACACGATTCTGCTCAAGGTCTGTCAGAACGAGCAGGATCAGGACTGGGCACAGCGCTGGGCAGTGCAGTTCCGCGTGTGCGATGTGACCGGCAAAGCGGTCCATCAGATGCCGTAGCGAGTGCATCTGCTCGCAGGATGGAAGCTGACTCGGTCCCGTTCATGTTCATCGTTGAAAGACTCTGTTGAGGAACTCGCGCCATGTTGCGAATTGTATTGTGCGGTCTGCTCGGAACACTGGTGTGTGACACCGCCAGCGCGGACTGGCGTCAGTTTCGCGGGAATGACAACTCCGGGCTGAATCCTGCCGCGCTACAGAAGGACTGGGACGGTCAACAGACACTCGCCTGGACCGCTGATCTGCCAGGACGCGGACTGAGTTCGCCGATCATCATTGGCGAGCAAGTGATCCTGACCGCCTGTTCGGGGCCGCGCGAAGATCGACTGCATGTGCTGTCGTTTGACGCGGCGACGGGTCAGCAGCAATGGGAACGGCAGTTCTGGGCGACTGGGCGGACCGTGTGTCACCCGAAAACCAGCGTTGCCGCACCAACACCTGCAAGTGATGGCCAGCGCATCTTCGCGTTCTATTCCAGCAACGATCTCATCTGCCTCGATCTGGCCGGCAACCTGTTGTGGTATCGCGGGTTGACGTTTGACTATCCCAACGCGAGCAACAGCCTGGGCATGTCCTCATCGCTGGTCGTTTCGGGCGACACTGTTGTCGCCATGGTCGAGTGTGACGACGAATCATTCGCGACTGGCATCGAGACTACGACCGGTGCAACACGCTGGAAAATCGATCGTCCTCGTCGTGCCAACTGGACGTCCCCGAGTCTGATGCAACTGGGAGAACAGTCGTTGGTTCTACTGCAAAGTTCGGACGGAGTTTCTGCGGTTGATGTCGCCACGGGCGAAGTGTCGTGGAACTATGCGGATGGGGCTTCGACCATTCCCACGCTGGTTGTCGCTGGCAACACCGCCTTTGTGCCGTCGCATGGGGTGACCGCGCTGCGGCCCGGTACCAGTAATCCTGCCGTACCGGAGATCCTGTGGCAGGAAGGGAGCCTGCAGCCGGGGACATCGAGTCCGCTGGTGTTTGGTGATGCAGTTTACGTGATCAATAAGGCGGGCGTACTTACCAAAGCCGCGCTCAACGATGGTTCGCGACTCTGGCAGGCCCGAATGAAAGGTCCGTTCAGTGCGTCGCCTGTCGTTGCTGGTGGGAAGATGTACTGCGTGAGTGAAGAAGGGAGCGCACAGGTGATCGATCTGGCCGACGAAGGCAAGACGATTTCCACCCACGAATTCGGCGAAACGGTGCTCAGTACCCCATCGGTCACGGCAGACGGCATCTACGTCCGCAGCGATGGCCACCTCTGGAAAGTCCAACTTCCCTAGCCAGGGCGTGGCCCTGGACCCGGTGGGCGTGGGATGCGTTATTGCATGGGGATGGGGTTCGCGCCATGTCGCTCCCGTTGGTCGCTGCGCCGTCCATGGGAACCCATAGTCGTTGATCGCTCCGCGAGCAAACGTCCGTTCGTGGACAATCGTGCGACCATTTATTGCAGACGCACACTACGGCGATGCGTTCTCTTCCTCTTCCACAACTCCAGTCCAGCGGGGGCGACCCCAGAGCCAGTTCCGAAACGCGAGCACATCGAAGAAGATCAAATTGATCACCGGGACGATGAGCAGTGTGAGTACGGTGGCGAAGATCAGCCCGAAGGTCAGCGTGACTGCCATCGGGATCAGGAACTTGGCCTGGAAACTCTTTTCGAACATCAGCGGCGTCAGCCCCGCCGCGGTGGTGAGTGTGGTCAGCAGGATGGGGCGCAATC
>JAGQQB010000272.1 GCA_020426425.1 Planctomycetaceae bacterium
GGGGGAGAAGGTCGTTTGGGCGATGACGTGGGCGGTTTGAACGTCGAGGGGGATTTGTTGCTGGGCGAGGACCTGACCGGTGCGGCGGTCGGTCCAGCGGACTTCCACGGCCATAGCCAGTTCGAGACCGCGTGGGTCATCGAATCGGGTTTGATTGGTGACCCGTTTGTCGATGCTAACGATGCGACCGGTCAATTCGGTATCTGCGTAGCCGGCGCCAGCGAGACGGTAGCTGGTTTGTTGCTGGATCTGCTTCTGCACCGCTTCGGTCAGTTGCAATTCATAGCCCCGGCGGAACGTCTCATTCTTGAAGATCGGGACATGAACCGTGCGTACATCCTGCCGATACGGACTGCCGACCATGTATCCGCAGCCGGTCAGCAGCGGCGTGAGAGCCAGCAGACAGGCGAGAGAGATCAGGCGAATACGGGACAGAACAGGCACGCGGGGGATGCCTCGGCGAAGTTACAGGGAGGTCCGACCTGGGTCGGCTGCGGCAGGCTCTGAGGACGGTGGAGATTCCAGTTGCGGTGGCTCGTCGGCGCGTCGCAGCAGATTCCCCATCCGCTGCCAAACGCTCGGCCGTGGCTGGGCGGGGCGTGTGGGGGCCAGTTCAGGGTCGGTGGAGAACGTGGGGAGCGAACCATCTTGTCGTGGTCGGTTGGCTGGCACTTGAACCGTCTGTTCCGGTGCAGGCCGAGCAACCGGATTCCAACCAGTGATGACACCGTCTTGTCGCTCCGCCGCTTGCATCGCGAGAGTTTCCCGGGCGCGCTCGGCGTACGGAGAGTCGGGGTAGCGATTCAGGATCAGATTGCAGTGCAGTGTGACCGCTTCTGGGATTCCCTTGGTCTGATAGTATTCGACAACATCCCACAGTCGGGCTTCCTCCGCCCGCTGCAGCCGATTGACTTCTTCCTGCAGGCGCTGTCGCTGTTCGGGGTCGAGGTCGCCAAAGAGCTGCAGTGCCGCAACTTTGAGTTCGCGTGCTTCTTCCAACGCCTGACTGTCGTATTCTGGTCCCTGATAGCTCGCCAGCGTAACGTGCGATCCGAGCACGAAGGCATCTTTGAAGTGCTGGCTGTCGGGGTACTGTTCCCGCAGCAGTTTGTAGAGTCGGGCTGCTTCGACGTAGTTCCCAGTCCGCAGATTGTGATTGGCTGAGAGCATCAGGGCATCGTCCGCGAGTGGCCCTGTGGCATCGTGCAGCCAGATCGAACGCAGCGCCTGAAGTCCGCGTCCATACGAATCGAAGACCGGGTTGCTCCGATCAGTCAGGTTCGGAATCACAGCGAGCTGTTTGCGTCCGGAAGGGGGCTTCGCGCGTGCCTTCGACTCTGCTGAAGTCAATTCCACTGCCGCATCTCCCTGGTCACCGACGGTCTCGGGAAAGTCGAGCCAGTAACGGGCGATACGAAACAGTTGGCGCGTCACCTGATCGAGATGGCGTGTGGACGGGTAGCGATTGAGCAGGTCGTCGTAAGAATCCTGTGCTGCGGGATAGTGTCGCAAGGCATACTGCGATTGCCCCAGCATGAACAGGGCGTCTTCTTCAATCGGATCTCCGTAGTTGCTGTACGGATCGTAGCGGTCCACTTCATCGACACCCCACCAGTTCCGCCAGCGGGCCCCAAACGATTCGTACGTGTGGCGACGATCCTTGGCGAGTTTCTTGAAGGCATCTTCCGCTTCGGCGTATCGCTGTTCGTTGTACAAGGCAACGGCAGCGTCAAAGCGATCGAGATCGGCCGACATTTGACTGTTCGGCCCCGCCTGAATCTCCTCGCGACGCTTTTCCCAACTCTGGGCTTTGAGCCGACGTTCCGTAGGTCCTTGAATGGACCCCGCACTGTACTCACGATTCTGGACGAGTTGAATCGATGCGTCAGATTGACCGCGCGTGGTGAGGCCTGCCGGTCCGCCCGCACAGCCAGTCAACGCTCCCAGCAGTCCCCACATCAGCAGATGAGCGAACGGTGATCGTGAGGTGGGTAGGATCTGAAAGGTCATGTCAGGCATCCTCGAAATCTGGTCCAGGCGTGGTCGCGGATGCCAGTCGTCAACCACGGACAGGTCACGATTTGAAGTTGAGATAGCTGAGCATCTTGGGACGCTTGCCGAGGGCATGACAAATGGCTGCGGTTACCAGTCTGCGAATTTCCTGCCATTGCACCTTGGTAAGCACCAGATGATTGAGCAACGCGTTCTGCTGGTCGCCACACAATCGGTTCACAATGGCCAATGTGCCTCGGGAAACTTCCGTATGTTCGAATTCAGGTCGGCCACAGGCGGAGCAGATCACCCCGCCTTGACTCACCCAGAAACGGCCCACGGTGCTCGCCGTAACGGGGGCGTCGCACAGGCAACAACTGGAGAAATCGGGGAGATGTCCTGTCTCGCGCAGGATGGCGAGTTCAAATTGCAGGATGGGAAAACGGGAATCAGGAAGGGGGGCTGTGGTGTCGGTCTGACTAAGTTGAGCAAGTGCCTCGACCGCAGCGTCATACAATTCTGGATGGGGATCATCGGATTCGTTCAACCCCTCCAGGAGTTCAGCGATGTAGTAGCCGCCGTACAAGTGCGACAAACTTCGCGGAGGCGGATGGAACCGACTCAACAGCTGAGCTTCTGTCAGGAGATGCAATGCTCCAGATGATCTGGGCAGGAAAACTACGCCACATCTCGAAAGCAGGTCAAGAGCAGAGTCGAACGCGCTCCGCAACCGTTTGGCCCCTTTCGCCAAACACGAAATCTTGCCGAAGTCGCGTGTAAATAGCGTGACAACGCGACTTGATTCGCTGAAGTCCGCCAACCGGATGACCACAGCTTCGGTCTTTTCTGCCGACATCAGGCGTCTCTCCCGCGAACTGGCGTACGATCAACGGGAGTATGTGGCGAAGAGACGCTGCAGAATCGCCTGCTCCAGTGCGGCATCGCGACCGAGGGGTATCCAGCCCGAGGGTGCGGTCTGTCCAACGACGGGATCGAGATCGCGTTCGAGCGGGGCACTTTCCTGAAACGTTGCCGCCCCGGCAGAGTTGGCGGCAATCCCGGGGAGATCTTCCTTCTCCTTATAGACTGCGACGCTGACGAGATACCCACTCTGCTGCTCACTCGGCTGCAAGCTCAGTTGGACCGTCCGGCGAATCGATTGCGTGGTCGCTTCGATCCGGTCGCCCAGCGTCGCGGCATCAGGATGCCATGGTTCGAGCACGCCAGAGCCAACGCGAGGATGCGATTCAATGGTCCTTGCCAGCCGGTTCTCGTTGGCGATTTCGAAGTGGAATTCATGCAGCACTTCGACCGCCCGCTCCCACACGAGTTCGTCGTTGACGGTGTTGACGTACAACGGGTTTGACACCGGGCCAGATTGCGCAAACATCCCCGGCCCACCTGCGCAGCCGCACAGGCCGAGAACCAGCACTACCAGAGCGAGTCGTGGCATGACGTCCAGCCAGAGGAGTTTTCGAATCCGTTCGAGGCGCGGAGTCTCGCAGATTGGCTGAGAACGCGGCAAGGCCGATCTGGCGTTGAACATTGAGGGGACTGCGACCACGGCGGGCGTTGCAACGTCAGATGAATGCTGATTGCCGACGACCGACCGCGATCTGCTCACCTACCACTCCCGATTCTCCATTCTCCACCTTGACATTGACTGGGGGTCGGTTCGACACTTCGCCGCCGGAGCCCATTGACCGTAGCACTCAGCACGCATGTCTCAGACCAACCAGACCCGCATTCCGTCCAAGGAAGACTTCGCGCACGTGGGGCGCGGTCTGTTGATGGGGGCGGCGGACATTATCCCCGGCGTTTCTGGAGGGACGGTGGCGCTGATCGTGGGGATCTACCAGCGGTTGGTGACGTCGGTCAGCCATTTTGACGGAACGCTGATCGGGCATGTATTGCAGCGTCGTTGGCGCGCTGCCGCCGAGCACGTGAATCTGCGTTTTCTGGCAGCGCTGGGGATTGGTATTGGTTGTGGAGTCGTCGCGCTCGGCTCGGTGATGCATTCGCTGCTCGAACATCAGCGGCAATTCACACTGGCGGCGTTCTTCGGCTTGATCGCCGCCTCATGCTGGCTCGTCGCGCGGTATGTGCGAAGATGGTCGGCCGGGACGATTGTCGCCGTGATTGTGGGGACAGTGTTCGCTTACTGGCTGGTACAGCAGGAGACACTCAACCATCCTCCCGATTCGTTGTGGTATGTGTTCGCCTGCGGCGTGATCGCCATTTGTGCGATGATTCTGCCCGGCATTAGCGGCTCATTCATTCTGGTGATTCTCGGCAAGTACCATGAGATCACCGGCATCATCAAGGAGGCGGCCCATCTCCAAATCACGGGGCACGATGTCGCCACCGTCGCAGTCTTTGGCAGTGGCTGCATTGTGGGACTGATTGGGTTCGCGAAGGTCCTCAAGTGGCTGCTGTGGCATCACCACGACCTGACGATGGCCAGTCTGTGCGGCTTCATGGCTGGCTCCCTGGTCAAGATTTGGCCCTTCCAACGGGATCTCACTCCCGAAGTGACAGAACTTAAGCACAAACGCTTCGAACTGATCGGCCTGAGCGAATTGGCTCTGGACCAACGCTTCTGGGTCACCATCGGGATTGCCATGATTGCTACAGGTCTGGTCCTGCTGCTGGACCGGATTTCACGCCACACTTCCGCAGACGGCAACCCTTCGACGACGATCACGTAGAGCCATGAGGCGAAGTTGCGGTGGATTCCCGTCTATGAGATACCGCAACCCATGAATTGGACATGTTTTATGTGATGTTCCCAGAACCGACGGGAATTGATTGACATTCGGGTCAGTTTCACGTCTAATCGAGGGTGCAACAAGTCCATGGACTGTGTTCTGGAGGGGTCCTGAACCAGGCTAAGTTCCTGTTGCATCGGTAAACGCCGATGTCGAACATGTTCTGAGTGGGAAAATTCAGAGACAGCGTGTTCACATGACTTCATGACAGAGGTCGTGACGAAGAATTGGTTTGTGGTCCAACTCCGCCTGAGTCGGTTTGCGCAGATTGTGCATCCATTTGGGGTGAGAGGAGTTGTTTGACGACCGGTTTCGCCGGTTTTCAGGCCGCCGCCTGGTCAAGGAAGAGAAACCACCACTCAAGGATCGAGGTCGTCACGTGGCTGTCAAAGTCGGCATCGTGGTTCTCCGATAATAGGTAAGTGGGAGTTCCTCGTTCGTATTTAGGGTC
>JAGQQB010000273.1 GCA_020426425.1 Planctomycetaceae bacterium
CCTGAATAATCTTGCCGTTCCCGCGCACCGGACCATCGAGTCGCTGCAGGTTGCAGTTGACCACCCAGACCAGGTTGTCGAGGTTCTCGCGCGACGCGAGTGTGATCGCGCCCAGTGACTCCGGCTCATCGATTTCGCCGTCTCCCAGGAAGGCCCACACCTTGGACTTGGAGGTATCGAGCAAACCACGATGCTGCATGTATCGCAGGAAGCGGGCATGGTAGATCGAGCAGATCGGCCCGAGTCCCATCGACACGGTGGGGAACTGCCAGAAGTCTTCCATCAACCAGGGGTGCGGATACGACGAGAGTCCCTGTCCCCGGACCGTTTCCTGGCGGAAGTGTTCCAGATGCGACTCATCGAGACGACCTTCCACGAACGCGCGTGAATACATCCCCGGAGAAGCGTGCCCCTGGAAGTAGACCATGTCGCCGGTGTGATCTTCCGTGCGGGCATGGAAGAAGTGATTGAAACCGACTTCGTACAACGTCGCCGAAGAGGCAAAGGTGGAGATGTGACCGCCGACAGCACCGGCGTGATCGGTCTTCTTGTTCGCCCGAACGACCATCGCCATCGCATTCCAACGGATGATCGACTTGATCCGGCGCTCCAGCTCCAGATTGCCGGGATACCGCGGCTGATCTTCCAGCTGGAGTGTGTTCTTATAAGGCCGGGTGGCGACGAAGGGGAGCATCACCCCTCGATGGTAGGCGCGCTCACGCAACTGAATCAGCAGCTGTTGCGTTTTCTCGGGACCATAGCGGTGCAGGACATCCTCCAGGGACTCATACCATTCCGCAAGTTCCTGCGGGTCAATTCCCTGAATTGCCCCTTCAACTGCCTGAGCCTGATTTGCCGACATCGGTATTCCCAACAGGTTGAGAGCTGTTCAAATTTGAGAGCCGTTCAAATATGGAACCGCCCGACGAAGGCAACAACGGCAGCGAGTTGCAAGACGAGAGGGATCGGCGATGATCAGCAAGAGACCTCGCAGGCGAATCATTGAGTCGCACTCGCAATGCGCGCACCTTCGACGATTGGTCCGTCAAGGCGGAGAGTTTAGCAGGGCTGGGAGGCAAGGGCATCCCCAGTCAACCGCCTGGCCCGTTTTCCCGCAAATGGTGCCGATATCGATGGTTCCGTCAACAAGAGTTGATGTGATCACGGTCGTCGAAAACGCACACAGCGGGCCCCAGCCAGTCCACCGGCTGAGTCCCGCTGCATCTCGATCTTGGATCACCACATCCGACGCGGGATCAGGCGGCCTTCAGCACGCGAGCGTGCCGGGCATACTCAATCCATTCGGTCACTTCCTGTAGATCGGGCACCTTGGAAGACCGCAGCACGCGCTGCCCCTCCTTGGTCTTAACGAACGGCCCCACGATTGCGAAGAGTGCATCGGGGGTGAAGCTGGCGAGCTTGTCGGCGTCGAGAATGTCACAAGCGACCAGCACTTGGACATCGTGGCCCCGCATCTCTGGGACAGCACACATCAGCGAGGCCTGTTGCTGCCACGCCTTGACAGTCTCCCCGTTCGTCCGGCTGTGATCGAGCTTCTCGGCGACCACATCAGGATCGCGACTGAGGAGGTCGGTCACGAAGACCACGCCAATCTTCTCCAGTCGCTTCGCCATCTTCGGCCCAATCGAAGGCGCATCGACAATGGGGCTTTCGAGATTCAGAAAGAAACGCAGTTCGCGACTAGTGTCACTGTCACTTTGGCTCACCAGATTCATCCGCGACGTCTCCTGGGAACGTGCTGTGCGAACGGTTGTGGCGGCCCCTGAGGTAGTCCGGGATCGCGACGTACGGTCACCAGTGACTCGGTCGCGCCGGCTCCGATCACGATCATCCCGGGCGCGACCATCGTGATCACGATGCGGCTCATGTCCGGTCGTCGTTGCGAACCGATGCAGTCGCCCCGATCCTGTTTCACGACCGCGGAAACCGCGACGCGTACTGGCCCAGGAGCGTGCTGATTGGAACGACCGTGCCCGACGAGCCGACTGCCGCCAGCGTCGCGCCGTGTCTTGTGATGGCCAATTTGACTGCTGCATGAGCCACGTCAGCGACTGCGGCCGCCCGGCACGGTGTCGCAGTTGATCGATCCGCCGCAACAGAGCGTCCACGTCGACCTCGGCAAGTTCCGTCGGACTGAGCACCCCGACCGCTACCAGCACCTGGGCATCGCGACCGGTCAAGTCCGGCACGCAGGTCAGCAACCGACATTCGGCCTGCCAGTCCCGTAAGGTGGCGGCGGAGATCTGCAGGCTGTCGAGCGGAATCTCGGTGAACTCCGGATCCAGATCGACGAGATCGGCAACATGCCGTACGCCCAACGCCCCGAGGCGACGGGCCATTTGAGCACTGAGCGAGGGGACATTCATCAGTGGGCTGTCCGCCTGCAGCCAGAATGGCTCGTCCGGCTGGATCCGCGACATCAACTCAAACTCGGGCTGCTCCACTTCAGAAATAGTCCAATCCGCAACAGGGGTCTTCGGCGCCCGCGCGGGGACCTCTGGAGTGAGCAGGTCGGCGGTGATCACCGGAGCGATCTGTGTCACATGACCATTGACGGTTGACCGCATACGACCTCGATCCGATCCTGGCAAATCCCGCACCGCCACACCGGCACGTTCGAACAGGTTGGCGAGATGCTCCTGACAGGTGAAGAACAGAATCTGGCGGCCAGCCGCCCCGTACTCTGTCAGGACATCGACCGCGATCTGCAGACGGTGCTCATCACTGTCGTTCAGGACATCATCCAGCACCAGCGGCAGGTGAACGCCACGCTGCAAATAGGCATTCCACAGCGCCAGTCGAAATGCCAACGCCGCCTGATCGAGAGTCCCGCGGCTTAAGGCATGCAGTGCGATCGACTCACCCGCTTCGTTTTCCACCAGCAGTTGCTGTTGTCCGGAGTCGAACTGGAAACGGGGATAGCGTCCCTGCGTCAAGCGATGCAGCATCGACGAGGCCTCTTCGATGACCGGCGAACGGGTCTCGACATGCAGACGCTCCTGGGTCGACTTGAGCACCTGTTGCAGCAGAGCGACCGATTGCCACTGTTCGCGGGCATCGGCCAGTTGCTGCTCGACGACGACGTACTCATACCGCCGCCGCTGCAATGCGGGATCGTTCGCAAAAACCCGTGGCTGCTGCAGGAGCCGCTCCAGTTCGTTGCGTACAGCGCACCATTTACGCTGCGCATCCCACCATTGCGCCTGCAGTTGCTGCACCCGGGCCTTAAGTCGCACGGCGAGATCGGCATCCCCTGGGCGAGCATTGGAGCGTTCCTCCACCTGTTCGTGAACGATTGTTTCCCGAACGGTTGCCCCCGCTTCCAGCGGCGCTGGCAGCGACGCCAGATATCCCTCGTGACCAACGCACTCACAATGTGCCGACTCATGTGACGTGCGGAACTGAAGCATTTCGGTCAGTCCGCGGCCATGGGCATGTAGCAGTTCATCGCGCCGCTGTCGCAGCCGCTGAATCTGACGCACCACTTCGAGTTCACACTGATCAATCCCCTCCCGCTCGCTCAGCAGCAGCACCTGAGCATGCACCGACTGTTGGCGGCTCAGTTCCTGGCAGATGAGAGAGAGTTGCTGACGAATCGACGTGAGCGTTGTCCCGACATCTGATTGCAACTGACCGCACACGCATTGCTCGCCAGCCCGCGCGGCAGCCAATGTCCGCTGCATCAGATCGAGCCGTTCGGCTTGCTGCTCAAGTCGACTGATTGCCGCCCGATGCCGCGCAAAGTAGGTTTCAATCTCGGGAGTTTCGACGCCAGCCAATCCGGCCGACTTGACCGACAATTGACGCCGTGACTCAGCCAGATCGCGGAGCACCTGTTGTGAATGCGCGATCTGAGCATCGAGTTCTCGCAGCTCCAACACCCAGGCCGGTGTCGTTTGTGGGCCGGGACGTTCGACCACCTGCTGCTGCCGAATGACTTCGCGTCGCCGCGACCAGAGGCGGTCGTGTACTTCGGTCAGATCAGACTGCGCCAACTGCAGTTCCTGATGCAGCCACTCAGTTTCCTGCTGCAGGCGCGTGATCTGTTCACGCAGCCGTTCGACCTGCTGTGCCCACAGTTCATGTTCGCGCTGTTGAGCATCGGCCAGTTCGCGCACCTGCGTTCCCAACAGATTGCGGCGCTGCTCCAACTCAGTGATCTGCCCGCGTGCTGCCACGCCCGCGTGCAGACCTTCCCGCTCACGGCGGACGCTGGCGATGTTCTCCTCGAGCCACGCCGCTTGGCGCCGAGTCGCGTGCAGCGGAATCCCATCACGCAGCGCCAATCGAACTAATGGCTCCACCGCATGCGATTCGTAGTTCCCCACCGCGAACAGCGAGTAGAACAGATCGCGGTCGATCCCGTCGAACAGCTTGCGCAGAGCGGGCACGTCGTCGCTGCGTCCATGCGTCAGATTGACCGCCAGCGTGTCACTCTGATCGGGACGCAAATGCCGAATCAACGAGTACTGACCTCCCTGATACTCAACACCCACACTGCCCCCCGGTGCTCCTCCCTTGAGTGGAGGGAGCAGTCGCAGACGCCGGGCATCGCCAAAGCCGCACAGCACACCGCGCAGAAAGTGCAGCATGGTCGTCTTCCCCGACCCGTTGGCACCGTGAATCACGTTGAGACCGGACGCCAGATTGCGAAGTGACAAATTTGACAGAACCCCGAATCCGTCAATCGTGAGCTGTGTGAAAACCATGATCCATCCCTGGGTCAGAAATGAGCGATTAGAAATACAGGGCCGCGACGAAAGAAACGCTTGAACAAGGTGCCGCTAGGCCGACCGACTCGGCTTGAGCAGATCGCCACAGAGTCGTTGATCGAGTTGCCGCATCCAGAGCGACCGATCTTGACGAGCAGAGATCTGTCGCGTCCCCGTCGGAACATGCGTTTCGGCAATTCCAGCCAGCGTGCAGGCGTCGAGTGGCTGCCGGGCCAACAGCGCCGCCAACTCCTCGCGGGCGATTGTCACCGCTTCTCCTTCGACCACTGACTCAGGAGTCCCGTCCAGATCGATTCCCAGCAGCGCGGTCATCGCGGGCAGATGCGGTCGAATCAGCGCTACCAGCGCGGCACGCTCGCCTGGCACGCACAACGCCGCGAG
>JAGQQB010000274.1 GCA_020426425.1 Planctomycetaceae bacterium
GCCTGCAGAAAGATGGCCGCGTCTTCAGCTACGAGTTGGAGTCGGGAAAGGAGCTGTACTTCGAGCGGACGCACACTTCGCAGCATCGCAGCAGTCAGACCTATGCCGATGGCCACATCTACTTTTGTGCGAAAGATGGCATGTGTACCGTGCTGAAAGCGGGCCCGAAGTTTGAGATCGTCGCCCAGAACGATCTCGGCGAACCGATCACCGCCTCGCCGGTGATTTCCAACGGTGTGCTGTATCTTCGCAGCTATGCGGCGCTGTATGCGATTCAGCCTTAGCACCAGAGGCGGTGGACATCGATTGCGACATCTGTGGCCCAAATCAGCCCGTTGGCAAGAGGACTGACCAGGCGAACATCATCAGCAGCAACAGGACCAGGCTTCCGCATGCAGCCCAGAACAGCCGTTGGTTCGGGGCCTCGGCATGTTGTTCCTCTTCCAGAATCCGGATGCTGGCTGCAGAGTTTGCCAAGCCGCGGAACGTGTCCATTTCCCGGCGGATCGACTCCCGCAAGTCTGGACTCATGGAGGAAGGCAAATCCTCGCCAGATACGTCTTCCAGCGGTTCTGGATAGGTCAGATCGGGAATCGCTTCGAACGAGTGGTCAGCGTGGGCCTCAACCTCAATTGACGACTGGGAAGGGAGGCGAAATCCGGGAGCAGATTTCTTTAGCCAGTTCTCGATCGCTAACCCGACTTCGTCTGTTTCCACCGTGTTCGCAGGCGTTCCAGAGGGAGATTGCTCTTCCTCCACGACGACATGAGGGTCGAGCCGCAGGTCCGTCGCAGTATCCGCGATCGACAGTTCATGAGCACTGTCGCACAAAGCCGAGGGAACAACTGGCGGCAGTGTGTCCGTCAGGCTCACAGCATCGGCGTCACTCGCAAGGACTGTCGGCGTCGACACATCATCAGGCACCAAGAAACCTGGCAAGGTCGCCCCTGGTTCTGTCGTGATTGGCAGATCTCGACCGTGATCAACTTGAGAGCGAGCGACGAAACTGTCCGAACACGGGAGTTCTTTCAGCAGTGTGTCGAAGTCTTCCTGGGAAATCTCGGAAGTTGAAGGGCGGGCGGATGACTCATTTGCCTGTGTGGCGGCTGATGGATTGACGGCTGAGGCAGTGTCATGGTCGACTAATGAGGGTTGTGTTTGTCGCCGCATGGTTCGGCGTTGCCGTTTCGGGCGCCGACTGGTCGATGGCCCCCCTTCCTTTCGGTCGGGACCGACCGGCGAGCGCAGGAGGGATCCGCTTCCGTAGGACTCCTCTTCCCACAGTCCACGTCGTCGCTTGGAGGCCTGGTCTCGAAGTACGGCAAACAGAGTGAACGAGGCGACAATGAAGGCTGCCCAGACGGATGCCAGGCGTCGATCACGATTGGTGACCGAACCGTCTGTCGTCGCAGCGGGAGTGCCCTTTGTTCGCGGGATCGTTGAATCGCTCCGTTCGTTCGAGACTACGGCGACATCGGGTGATTGCAGGTCGTTCCGCGCGACGATCGAATCGCTCTCCTTGCGACCAAATGCGGCGTCAGACTCAATGTCCTCGGACTCTGCCAGCAGCGGAAGCAACGACTGGCCAGCAAGCAGCGACTGCTCAGCTCGTGGTTGCTTCGCAGATGGCACTTCGCTGCGTGGTTGCTCACTCCGCAGTTCCCCTCGACTGGTAGTGGATTGCTTCATGGTCGCGGTTGCCGCAGGTTTCTGCGGTGATGCTACCGCAGTGTTCCCTTCTTCGACCACAGGTATCCGCTCCATGGCCGTGTCGGCCCTGATGATACGATCGGGGTCCGCAGTCTGTTCGGCGGCACGTTCGGCCAGCTGCGGGAGCGATGCTGGGGCTGTATGTGGCGGAAGGCTGGGGATGGTCCGCGACCAAGACACGGGAAGGCGGATTTCGTCACTCAGGCCATCACGATCGGTAACACGAATGCCCACCGAGTTGGGGCGGTTTTCCTGTGCAGGGACAGACCGGTCTGCAGTACCCACCGCCCCAGACAGGGGATCGATAGTGAAATCCGCACGGGAGTCCGACGCGAGCGAGAAGCGGAGGGCTTCGCGACGATCAGGATCGACTGCGAACCAACCCAGTGGGAGCTTCCAGTCGGTATCGGGACGGACGATGACCTTACGGCTTCGCAACCGAGCCAGACTGGGAGCCTCGGGTTCGTCCAGCACCTGGACGATGAGCGGGAGTCGCTCAGTTCGCGTCCCGACTTCCGAAAGCTGAGGAGACGAGGCGCCGAGACCACGGAGGTGATTCGCAAACAGATCGCGTGCTTCGTCGCCGGAATGTTCGACCGTTACCTGGAGTGGAATCCAGAAGGTGTGCTGCAACTCGTAATCAAAAGGGACGGTCGTCCGCAGCCGGATCACAGGGGCATTCCTGTCGACCTCAATTGGGGCCGAGTCAGCCAACTGACAAGCGACAATGCGCTCCAGAGTGTGCGAGGGAAGCGTCCCGATTACTGATCCGGGGGGAGTATGCTCCGAAACCTGAATGATCACAGGCCGTAAGGTGGCCGCCTCGTCCGCATAGGCGGCGAAAATCGCAATCTGTGAGGCAATCAGCGCGCACGCTGTTCGCCATGTGTTCTCTTGGTGTCTCATCTTCAGAAGCTGTAACTGGCTCGTATGACTCTTACACCCATGATGTAGCTCACAGGCGGCGCGACGCAGGAAGATCTGTCGTAAATTCTCAACACCAAACAGGTTTGCCGCATTCTGCCACACTCACGTCGGCCCAGTAACGACGTCCTGTGGCACGATGAAACAGGCGTGGTCAGCTCCTGTCGGAATGTGCCGATTGTCTTGTCTGCCATGGAACTTAGCTCTCGATCGCTCTTGTTGGCGTACGTCGTATCGATTTACAAGATCTCAGCCAGGAGATTGCGCGCTGATTTGCGCCTTGAGATTCAGTCATGCCCTTTCACGTCGCCCGATTCACGATCGTTCTGTTCAGTTGCGGCTGTCTTGCCGCGCTGCCGCAGGGATGCACGCTCATTTCGGGCCAGCAACCTCACTCCGACCCGGTCGTTGGAAGCGTCTCCACCGCTTCCCAAACGGCCTACGATCCGATCGTGTCAACGCCCCCGGTGGATCCGGTGACCTCAGCGTGCGTTTTCGTGCGTGACCTTGGTGGCAAAGTGGAACGGGACGAGACGAATGTGGTGACCAAGGTCGATCTTTCCGAAACAAGCATTCGGGACGAAGACCTGATTCGACTGCTCCCACTCGCGAAGGTGCGGATTCTGTCGCTGCGCAAGACCAACGTCTCGAATCTCGGTCTGTCGACGGTCGCCAGCATGCCGCAACTGGAGATGCTCGTTCTCAGCGAGACCGCAGTCACCGACCAGGGACTTCCGGCGCTCAGGTCATTGACTTCCCTCCGATTTCTCACCCTGGACCGCACGAAGATCACCGACTTGGGGCTGAACCAGTTGGCAGAGATGACGCAGTTGGAAGGGATCAGCCTACTGGAAACGAGTGTCACTCCGACGGCTGCGGCGGAATTTGAACAGTTGATTCCTCAATGCCAAGTCATACTCTCCTCGCAGGAAATGACGTACTTCCCGGCCCAGGGACGACGCGCACTGACTGCAGAGTTTCCCCTCCAAAGACGCCTCCGCCCGCTGCGAAGCCAGAACCCGGACCTCAATTTGGAACAGGCGATTGGGGAACAGCTCTTCCAGCCGGAATTGCTGCTCGCGATGGGGCGGCTGTTGATGGCTCAGGAACGTTATGGCGAAGCGACGCAGGTGTTGTCTGCCGCGTTGATCCGTGATCCGCGAAACGAAGAGATCCTCTACAATATCGGTATCGCGATGTCTTCCGACGGACACCACGAACTTGCCTTCACGTACTTACGTGAAGTTGTGGGCGATGGACCGGCGTACCACGATCTGGGCGTGATCTGTCAGCGGTTGGGAGATCTCCCCAATGCGGAACGGTATTTCGCACGGGCCGTCGATTTCGACCCGACCCTCGCCAACTCCCAGCGTGAACTGACAGAGATTCGCCAGCGGTTGCGGAGCAAACCGGAGCCAATGCACGTCAGCCCACTCACCGATCAGCAGTTGCTGACGCTGCTCAAGGAAGGACTCGGTCCCATTCGATCGGTTCGGCCAGCACCAGATGTCACGATCTTGCCAGCGGAGCGGCAGCTTCCCGACGAAGCGAGCGGCGGAGTGCAACATGCGTTTACGCCTCAGCAAGAAATGCCCGCCGTTCCCAACATCTTGCCTTCCGAGCCGGTCCGGGTTCGTCGCGCGGAAGCTTGGCGTCGCGAGTAAGGTCGATCCGAACGGGTTCGCTCTACTTGCACCCAATGGCTGATGTGGACTCAGCGGCTAGGGCATCTTGCGAATTGATGTTCAGTGAGCATGTGCAAACCGCGCCAGTGTCGCACGATTCTCCGAGTCGGGTTGAGTCCAACTTGATCGACCGACTGGAGTTGTTGATATGCCTCCGCAACTGGACTCTGCACGATTCGGAGAATCGTGCGACACTGGGCCAACCTGAACACCAAATCGCAAGTTGCTCTAATCGAGCGCGCCGTGCCATGCTCACGGCGCTGAGGTTACGCAGCCGGTGCCGGAAACGCAGGGTCTCCAACTCCCTGCGTCAGTAGCAGCGGGCCCTCCCGCGTGATCGCGACGGTATGTTCGAAGTGGACGCTGGGGCGGTTGTCGGTCGTCACGGCGGTCCAACCATCGCTGAGAATCTTGGCATCCTTGCTGCCGGCATTGATCATCGGCTCGATTGCGAGCACAAGACCCGGCTGCAACTCGAAGTCTTCGCGGGCCATTTGCGTATTCGTGAAGTTCGGTACCTGGGGCGGCTCGTGCATTTCGCGGCCAATGCCGTGCCCCACGAATTGCTCGACAATGCTGAAACCAGCGCGATGGACCACATCCATCATCCGGCGAGCCACTTGAGACCAGAGCCGGTCGGTCTTGAGCCCTTCGATGGCGGCGAGCAAGGCCTGCTCGCCAATGTCCATCAGTCGGCGTTTCTCGTCGTCGACCTCACCAATCGCATAGGTCCAGGCGGCATCCCCGCACCAGCCTTCGAGCCGACAGGCGGTGTCGAGGCTGACGATATCTCCTGCATTCAA
>JAGQQB010000275.1 GCA_020426425.1 Planctomycetaceae bacterium
ACACCTGTTGAAGCGTGCTTATTCAGTCAGTATGCCGGCTGGCAGGTGGCTGTGGGCAAGTACTTTGCGATGGGGTCGGGACCAATGCGTGCCGCTGCACGCAAGGAGGCCCTGTTCGAATCGCTCGAATATGGCGAAGCGGCACGCGGCGTCGTCGGGATACTGGAATCACGGGAACTCCCGAACGAGAAAGTGGTGCAATACATCGCCGATGCCTGCGGCGTAGAGCCTCGTTCAGTCGCGTTGCTCGTCGCCCCCACCGCCAGTACCGCCGGGAATCTGCAGGTGGTCGCGCGCAGCGTCGAAACATCACTGCACAAACTGCATGAACTGGGGTTCGATGTGAACCGCATTGAGAGCGCGTGCGGTTGGGCGCCGCTGTCGCCTGTCGCAGGTGATGACCTGACCGGAATCGGGCGCACAAACGACGCCATCCTGTACGGCGGCCGCGTGACGTTGCTCGTCCACGGTGACGACGAATCGATCGAGGCCATCCTCCCCAAGGTTCCGAGTTGCGGATCGCCCGCATATGGACGACCATTCCTGGAACTGTTTGAAGAGGCGGGTCGAGACTTCTACAAGCTCGATCCGCATTTGTTCAGTCCGGCGGAAGTGCTGATTCACAATGTGGAAACGGGCAAGGTGCATCATCACGGTCGGGTGAACCCGGAAGTGCTCAAACAATCGTTTGGACTGTGATCCAGATTCGGAACCGATGACACAATCTTCGGACAACTCGACTGCCCCAGCAGAACAGATCCCTGCCGGACCGACCGCGACAGGCAGAGAGGGAGCCGCGCCGCTGTCGGGCGGTTTCGATCTACTCACTGCCACGCTGTGGCTCGCCTGCTCGCTGTTTCTGCTCTACTCGGCGGTGCAGGGCGCTGGGGTCACCTACGTCACGGAGCTGGACGGTACGGTGATGCCGGCCAGAGAGTTCGACTATCTGGCCGGGACCGCCGAGTACAGTTACTCCCGCACACTGGGCGTGTGGGTCTCAGCCTTCCTCACGTTGGCGATCTTCTCGTTCCTGTACCGGGACAACGCGGCGTACAAGTTCGCGGAATCGGTCTTCGTCGGGGTCTCGGCAGGATACTGGATGGTGGTCGCCTTCTGGACCGTGATCATTCCCAACCTGTTGGGCAAGATCTGGCCCGCTTGGATTCAGTCCTGGGCCATGCCGGGACTCACGCCATTGCGGGAACAGGATTGGTGGCTGTACCTCATCCCGCTGGGGCTGGGCGTGATGTTGTTGTGGCGTCTCTCTCCGAAAGGGGCCTGGATCGCGCGGTGGCCACTCGCCTTTGTCATTGGATCAACAGCAGGCATTCGGTTGATCGGGTTCCTGCAGGCAGACTTTCTGAGTCAGATTCGCAATACCATTGTGCCAGCGGTCGTGATTGAAACGGGCGTACCCGACTGGTGGGCCAGCGTGCGGAACATGGTGCTGATTGTGTCCGTCCTGTCCGCGCTGGTCTACTTCTTTTTCTCCATTGAGCACAAGGGAGTCGTTGGCAAGGTGTCGCAACTCGGGGTCTGGGTCCTGATGATCACCTTCGGCGCGGCATTCGGATACACGGTCATGGGCCGCATCGCCCTCCTCGCGATTCGCTTTGAATTTCTGTTTCACGACTGGCTACATCTGGTGTAGCTCGCTGTGACGAGTCGCCTTGCGGTCAGGACGATCCCCCCGCGTTGCTCCCCAACTTCCTTCGCGTCGACTTCCGCCTCACTCACACCGTGTCATGCTGTCACTCGATGCCGCCTGGTCTCTGATTGAACAAACGGTGACGCCAGGGCCGATGGCCTGTGTACCGGTGTCTGAAGCATTGGGGCTGGTACTCGCTGAATCGATCGTCAGTGGCGAAGACTCGCCACCGTTCGACAAATCAATGATGGATGGCTTCGCGGTCCGCGCGGCCGATGTCGCCGCAGATTCACTTACCATTGTCGGGGAACTGACTGCTGGACAGGTGCCTCGGCGGCAAGTGCATGCTGGAGAAGCCATCCGCATCATGACCGGAGCGCCGATCCCGACTGGGGCTGACGCGATCGTCCCCATCGAATCGACTGTGGTCAGCGGCGATCAATTGACCATCGCTGCAGATCTGCCGGTCGCCATCGGTGATCACATTGTCCGCCAAGGCACCTCGATGCGTGTTGGGGAGCCGCTTCTCACTCCGGGCACCTGTCTCACGCCACGACAGGTGGGACTGCTGGCGGAACTTGGACACCACGAAGTGCGCGTCCGTCCGCGCCCTCGCGTCGCGATTCTAACGACCGGTAATGAACTGGTCCCGATCGACCAACCGCCTGGACCGGGACAGATTCGAAACTCGAACGAGCCGATGCTCTGCGCCCAGATCACTGCCTGCGGCGGCACCCCGATGCCACTCGGTATCGCGCGTGACACACCGGACGACCTCGCACGCGGCATCGCACAGGGGCTCACCGCCGACTTTCTGTGTCTCTCCGGAGGCGTCTCCGCTGGCAAGCTCGACCTCGTCCCGCAACTGCTGCGCGAAGCCGGGGTGAAAGAGGTGTTTCACAAGGTGCGGCTCAAGCCGGGCAAGCCGGTCTGGTTCGGTCAGTCCACTGGCGAGCGACCTTGCTGTATCTTCGGCTTGCCGGGGAATCCGGTCAGCAGTATGGTCTGCTGCGAGTTGTTCGTCGGTCCGGCGCTGGCGCGCTGGCAAGACGGCGCGGCGATCACGAAACCCTGGATCACCGCACGACTCGTCGCCGAATTCACATCGACCAGTGATCGTCCGGTGTTCTTCCCCGCACGGCTCACCCAAGCGGAGGGAGCGATGCTGGTACAACCTGTGAACTGGCAGGGATCGTTCGATTTACGGGCGACGATTGATGCCAATGCGCTGGCGTGCTTCTCGGCGGCGGGCACCTTTGCGGCGGGAACGCTGGTGCATGTGGTTCCCCTGCGTGGAACGAACTTATTTTCCGTTACGGGACAGAAGTGAGACAGGCTTGATGGCTCGGGATGGATTCCACGGATGACCAAGACTCCCCAATCACGCTCCACTACTGGCGAGCAAAAATCGGGCGTGGCGGAACTGATCGCTAAAGGTCGACAACAGCGACCATCTGCCCGCATGGCGCTGCTGATGGGATGGATCTCGGCGGCGCTTCTGTGGGTGTCGTCGCCTCCGCTCGATCTCGGTCCGGTCGCCTGGATCGCATTGGTGCCGTTGTTGCTGTTGTGCCGGTTGCCGCAATCGGTCAATCGTCAGGGCCTCGTCTTGTGGCTCGCCGGACTGGCGTTCTGGCTGACGTCCCTGCAATGGATGCGGCTGGGCGACCTGATGATGTATCCGGCGTGGCTGGCCCACTCCGCATACCTCGCCTGCTACTGGCCGTTGTTCGTCTGGCTGACGCAACTCGCCCGACGGCACTTTCGCATGCCCCTGTTTGTCGCAGCTCCAATCATGTGGATTGGGCTGGAGTACCTGCGCGGGCATCTGTTCACCGGGTTCTCGTGGTATCTGCTCGGACACACCCAGTACCGCTGGATCGGCTTGATCCAGGTGAGCGATCTCGCGGGTGGTTACGGTGTGAGCCTGCTCGTGATGCTGGCGAACGCTGCCATCGCGCAACTGATTCCGCTCCGCTGGCTGGAGCACTGGGGTTTGATTCTGCAGCGCGAAGGACGAATGCTCGAAGCAGCGGCGGTTGATTACCGTCGTCAACAGTGGATCGGTGTTGTCGCAGCTGTGCTGGCCGTACTGGCCGCGCTCGGCTACGGCCAATTGCGACGCACTCAAACTGATTTTGAAACAGGTCCTCGCATTGCCCTGATTCAAGGAGACTTCCCCGCCACCACCAAACCCCTCACACGCGAAGAGTTCGAGGCTACGTATCGTCTGTACAACGGCCTCACCGGATTGACGGTCCGACACCAACCCGATGTGGTCGTGTGGCCCGAGGCAATGTTCCGTTACGCTCTGTTCGACGCAGATCCGAACCTCACCGAAGCGGAACTCGCCGCGCTGGCTCCGCACGTCGATCCCCCCCAGTGGCGAAATCCTCAGGTTCACGAGACGCTGGCCGATCTATCGCAGAAGACGAACGCGGCGCTCATCTTTGGTATCCCTTCGCTCATCGCGACCCCGCAGGCGTCCTACAGTCACAACTCCGCCGTATTCGTCACCCCCGAGGGGGGCGTGAGCGGTCGGTACGACAAACTGCATCTGGTGCCCTTCGGTGAGTATGTGCCACTGCAAAAGTGGTTGCCGTTCCTCGCGATGTTCAGTCCCTACGGAGCCGATGGCGGGATGCGACCGGGCGACAAGATTCATGTGTTTGAACAAGAGAAATGGCGGTTCCTCCCACTGATCTGTTTTGAAGACACCGTTCCCCATCTCGTCCGGTCGCTGGCAGCGGCCACGCAGGCCGATGGTCGGGATGTTGACTGTCTGGTCAATATGTCGAATGATGGCTGGTTCCATGGCTCAGCCGAGCATGATCAACATCTCATCACCGCCGCCTTTCGTTGTGTGGAAACTCGCATCCCCATGGTCCGCGCGGCGAACATGGGGATCTCCGCCTTCATCGATGGTGACGGCGTTATTCGCGAACCGGAAACAATCATCGACCTCGATGCCCAACAAGCGGGCGAAGCGCCCCGCAAAACGATGCGAGATCCCATAACGGGCAAGTTTTATCGCCAGAACAACTGGGCTCTCATCTCCACCGTCCCGCTCGATCCACGCGGCAGTCTGTACGTCCGTTGTGGGGACTGGCTCGGCCTGCTCTCGCTCATCTGCTGCGCGGCACTCACGCTGCACGCCCTGTTTAAACGCCGCCCCCAGGAAGCTGCACCTGCCACAGAGTTGGCTGCATCTGGCCAAGATTGATCGCGGACGACTACTCGGCCTCTTCGCCTTGAGGGGTGAAGAAATACACCGTGTCACCAACCGAGACTCCATACTTGGTTTCTTCAAAGTCCTTGTCCGGGAACGTCAATCCGGAAGTCTTGCTCGCGGTCTTGAAGAATCGCGTCTTGTAGCTGAACACATCAATGGTCGCTGTCGAATCGTCCAGCAACGACCGGTCGACCAACCAGCGTTTG
>JAGQQB010000276.1 GCA_020426425.1 Planctomycetaceae bacterium
CATTGCGGCTCACGTCCATTGGCGACCGAGGGATTTCGCGGCTGCCACGGCAGGAGACCATTGAAGGACTTGACCTGGCGTTGACAACGCAGGTGACCGCCGATGGACTGCTGGCACTGAGACGACTTCCACAACTCAAGAACCTGAGTCTGCGACCGGGTACGACGACACCCGACAGCCTGCGTGTGATCGCCTCGCTCCCGCGACTGGAACGTTTGTACTTCGACGCCAACCGAATCGGACATGCCCAAGATCAGCTGCCACACAGTTCGCCGGTGTATCCGGACCTCGGCCCCGGATTTGGCGCGACCGATTTGGCAACCTTGACGCAGCAAATCCCCCTCAAGCACCTGAGCCTCGATGGGTTCGGCTTTGGCGACGAGGTGATGCCCATTTTGGCCCTCAATACACACTTCGAAACGCTGGGCCTCGGCGACTCACCGATTACGGACGGTGGCCTGCTGCAACTGCGACACAACGCGGGGCTACGGTATATCAACGTCGAAGGAACCAGAATCAGTCGCGAGGCCGCCCTGCAATTCCAACAGGACTTCGCCCCCCGCTGCGCCTTCAGCGACAACTGGTGTTGCGGTTGCCTGTCGATTGAAGCGCCGCGAGAAGAGTGAAGACTACTCTACGGTTTCTGATCTCGAGTTGCCGCCTGCCGCAACACAAACTCCAGGAGTTCCCGGCACTCAAAGAATTCCTGTGAGTAGTTGTGTCCTTCGCCCGGGATGAGTTTCACGGTGATCGGTCCCCCGCCGGACTCGTAACGCTCTTTGAGCAGGCCGGTGTTCTCTTCGTAGGGGACGACGGCGTCGGAGTCGCCGTGGACGATGAACATCGGGACTTTGTGCTTCTGTAGTTCGTTGAGATTGTCGACCGGGTTGAACTCCGCGATTCGGTCGCGAAACTCGTCTTCAGGCAGGTTGTAGTCCGCCAGCACGACGGGAACGTTCTTCATCGGCCAGGAGTTGAGATTACAGACCGGATAAATGCCAACAAACGCCCGCGTCTGCTCGGGGTGCCGCATTGCCCAGGCAAGCAGCATCAAGCCGCCGCGACTTTGCCCGAGCAGAATCGGCTTGCTCGACCAGCCGCGTCGTACCATCTCTTCATAGAACGCATGGAACTTCGCCGTACTCCCCGGTGCCCCGCGCACTTCGCCCAGATCAAACCCGGCAATGCTGATCCCCGCTCGCAGAAACCCTTCGAAATACAACTTCCGCTGCACCAGCGACACTCCCTTGAGCGTCGGCGCATACCACACCCACGGTTTCCCCTCGGCCGGTCGCGGCGCCGCAAACACAAACGCCCGCTGCCCATCGATCTCGAATGTCTCCGCTTGCTTGGGGAGGTCGACTTCGGCGTACGCGACGGAGGTGAGCAGGAGCAGGGCGAGGACGGGGAGAGTTCGCATGGTGTGGGGGTGATCGAGGCTTGAGGCCGTTGAATTGCACGGACCCGCCAACTCGGTTGGCGGGCTTGGTTGGTTCAAATCAGCCAGGCGATCAGTTGCTGGATGAGTTTTGCGTACAGGTCACCTACTTCAATCGCTTCGGCGCCGGGGGCCTGGGCTTGGACTCGGTTTGGGCCCCAGTCGACGAGGGGACCGACCCAGTGAGGGGCAAGGTCGGTGGTCAGGGCGGCGGACCGAGCGTTGCCGGCTTCATGAATCACCAGAAGCGGGTCGGTGCAGAGCCGCTCCAATTGGTAGCCCTGCGGCGTTCTCTTGGCGGTGAATCGCTCGACGCTCAGCAGGACATGGGCATCTGGCTGGGCGACGACTCGGTTGTAGCCGCCGATCAGTGGAGGGCGCTCGGCCCAAGGCAGTCCAGCGGTGATGGAGTGCGGCTGCTCACAATGAACGAAGGCGGGACCATCGACGTTTTGCCGATCATCTTCACTTTGCATCAGGACAGGAAGTGCCGTCCCCAATGGCGTCCCAGCCCAGTCTCCACCGCAGCCTTGAAACGATTCCCAGCCGCCAATCATTAACAGCGACATACCGGCCTGATGGCGCCGGACCAGTTCTTCCTGCACAGCTGTTGAGATCCGACTGGCAGGATAGTCGCTGAGAATGAGCAGGTCACTTGCGGCGACGAGATCGGCGGGGGTTAGCACATGATCACTGGAGCGGTATTCGAACGCGTAACCGGCACGATGCAATACGCCCGCGAGGTAGGAAGCGGCGGTGGTTAGCGAGGTGTCACCGAGATAGAGCATGAGACAGTTGGGGGTTGGCGAACGCTGCTGGTGATTTGCTGATCAACCTGGTGCAGTGTCGCTCGCCACTCGGCATCAGATCGTGTCCGACTTGATCGACGAACCTGTTTCCAAACGGTGTTGCGGCCGGACGAACTCGGCACGATTCGGAGAATCACGCGACACGGGATTGGTTGCTGCATATTCGACGCATACGGCGATTACTCCTCGACGATGTATTCCAGTTGAATCGCGGTGTTGGGCAGTTCCTTCTGCAACGCATCGACCCCGGGCTGTGTGACGGCGGTCCGGGTGACTTTGAGATCCTGCAGCCCCTTCAACGGATGCAGCTTCGGCAAGCCGGCATCGGAAACGGACGTTGAGCCAAGGTGCAGGAAGGTGAGCTTGGTCATCCCCTGCAGTGCGTCGAGACCGGCATCGCTGAGTTGGGTGTTGTCGAGGTTGAGCCACTCCAGATTGGTCAGCGGAGCCAGATGTGCGACACCAGCATCGGTCAGCGGCACGCGCCACAGATTCAGCCGCTTGAGGTTAGTCAGTTTCCCGATGTGTCCGAGTCCGTCATCGAAAATCTGCGAGTTCTCACTCAGATCGAGATCTTCCAGCGTCGTCAGTTTGGCGAGATGCTCCAACCCGGCACTGCTGACCTGAGTCTGCGAAAGCCGCAGCTTCTTGAGCTTGGGGAACTGCTGCAGCACCACGAGCGATTCATCCCCCATGAGGGTTTTCGCCAGATAGAGTTCCTCCAGATTTTCGCACCCCTTGAGCTGTTCGAGTCCCGCTTCGCTGATCCACAGAAAGTCGAGGGCCAGGGCTTTGAGGTCGGCCATTCCGGCGAGATGTTCGAGTCCTCCATCATCGACCGTGCAGACGCCGTTCTGCCCGGAGAGTCGCAGTGCCTTCAGCTGAGTCAGCCCTTGCAGATGGGCCAGTCCTGCATTGGAGACGCCGCAGCCACGAAGATCGAGATTCCGCAGCGACGACAATCCGGCGAGGTGTTGCAGTTGATCGTCGGTGATACTGGTGTCGTTGAACAGCAGCGACTGCAGATTCGGGAACTCACTGAGGGCCAACAGCAGTTCGTCAGTCACTTCCTGTCCGCGAAAGCTGATCTCGGTGACAGTCCCATCGCCCGCTTGTTTGACGGTCAGCCCCGCTTCCTCAAACGCGTGGACGGCGTCATCGACATGCGAGTTCGCCGCTGGCTTTGCTGGCGGCAGGACACTCGTGCCGGGATTGTCGGCAGGGGTGGGCACACAACCAAACTGGCCCATACAGAGCGTAAGCAGCAGGAGGGGCAGTCGCGAGACAGATTGAATCGAAAAGGTCATGGAGTGTCCTGCAGATGCAAGCGGTTTAGCGTTAGTGCCACGAGTTCTCCAACTCGCCGCAACGATTGTCCCCGGATCGTGCGGGAACGGCAACCCACTGACAAGTCAGGCAGCAGCGCTGTCCGCTCACCGCACTCGACCGTTACCACGACCAGTCGCTGCAGCCTTTGAGATTCTGGATGCAGTGGTCGGGCCATTCGCCATCGTGCAGGCCGATGACGGTTTCGGCGGCCATGATCAGGGTGTCGCGGTGACTTTCAATGTCCAGCCCAGCGACGTGACCCGCCAGCAGCACGTTACTCATCTTGGTGAGGGGACTGCTGACATCGAGCGGTTCCTTCGTAAACACATCGAGCGCAGCGGCGCGAATGTGCCCCGACTTCAGGGCGGCAATCAGATCGTTTTCATTGACCAAAGCGCCGCGCGCGGTGTTGATGAACACAGACCCGGACTTCATTTGAGCGAACCGAGCGGCATTCATGAAGCCGCGCGTTTCCGGCAAGAGCGGACTGTGGATGGAGACGTAGTCGGCGGTTTCCAGCAATGAGTCGAGATCAAGCAACTCAATCCCCCAGTTCTCCGCAAAGTCCATATCAGGATACGGCTCACATGCCACCACGCGCATGCCGATCCCGACCGCCCGCGTCGCCACCGCCTGACCAATGCGTCCCAAACCAACCAGACCGAGCGTCGTCCCCATGATGCGCGGGTAAGCGATCCGCTTCCAACGACCTTCCACCACCCGCTGATGCTGGTCCGGAAAGCCACGGGCGACGGCCATCAACATCGCCAGCGTGTGCTCGGCGACCGCGTGATGGTTGACACCGGGCGTCGTGGTGACGACGACTTTGTGCTCATCGCAGGCAGCGAGGTCCACGGCATCAAAACCGACTCCAGAGCGGGCGATCACCCGCAACTCGGGCGATGCTTCAATCACCTTGCGCGTGTACGGTTCGGACCCGGCAATCACCGCGCCGCAACCACGCAGTTCGTTGATCAGTTCGTCTTCGTTGAAGAAGTTCCGATCCCGGTTGCCCGGCAACACTTCAAACCCATTCTCCTTGAAGATGGGAACGTGTGGTCCTTCGTCCGAGTTCAGGGCACAGCACTTCACGCGACGAATCGACACAGGTGATCCTCCAGAGGGATGCAGCAATTTCAGGTCAGTTGAGAGGAATCCCTCGGCTTACGCACGGCCGAGGTATTCGCCCGTCTCGGCGGCGATGCGGATGACTTCGCCAATTTCAATGAACGACGGCACCTGCACCACGCCGCCGGTCTCGACCGTGGCGGGCTTGGTGACGTTGGTCGCCGTGTTTCCGCGGGCGCCAGGCTCGGTGTAGGTCACTTCCAGTTCGACATGCTTGGGCGGGCTGATCGAAATCAGCTGGTCGTTCCAGTACAGCAGTCCGCAGGGGGCTCCTTCTTTGACAAACGCCATCTGTTCGCCGCAGACATCGGCGGAGAGCTCCACCTGCTCGAAGCTCTCGTTATCCATGAAGATGTAGTTGGTGCCGTCGAAG
>JAGQQB010000277.1 GCA_020426425.1 Planctomycetaceae bacterium
ACGCCAGGTCTCAAGGATGCGGTCAACATGTATGAGCGACAGGTGACCAACCGGGCGGTGGCGGAAACGTTTAATCTGGAGTTTGTGGAATTCGCGGGGTAAAGGTGGCGTTGTGGTTCGTACCATGGGCGTTCATGTATGAATCCCGGGGGATGCTGTGTGTGATTTCAGAACGGCATTCGACTTTCGACACGGTCGGGACGACCGTGCTACGGATTGTTGAGAATGGGACGCAATTCAACCATCGTCGCTTGTTCTGTACTCCGGCGTTTGATCGCGGAGCGATCAACGACTATGTGCCGTTTGCGGTAAAGCGTACGACGGTTTCGCGCCAGTGTGGTGCGCGGCCGGGTACGCGATCTGGCATCAGCCACGGGGCGAGCGACTCATCCGCCAATGCGCGATAGCCGACGTAACTGGTCGTCAGGCGGGGATTGACTTCGACGAGCAGCAGCTTGCCATCGGGCAACTGCAACAGATCGAAACCGATGTAGCCGCGCAGACCAGGGAGGGCGAGTCGTGCGGCCTCAATCAGCTTGTCGACTGCACCCAGGTCAACGTTCGCCGCCGGGATGCGACCGCCGCGATATTCGAAGGTGCGTGAGTCCAGATGCTGCTCGGCCACTGGCCAAACGTGAACCAGCGATCCTTGATGATTGAAGATGCCTGCGACCGACAACGCGCGTCCGCTGAGAAACGGCTGGACGATCCAACGATCGGGTTCGTCAATGCTCGATTGCCACCGCTCAAATTCCGCTGGTGTGAAATGCAAGATGTTCAGAGAACCAGCCCCGTCGATCGGTTTGACGATGAGCTGATCGTTTGAAGCGAACGCGGGCAATTCCGCGATATCGCCATCTGCGACCAGTTGCGTGGGGATCGTCGGGATGAGGTGGTGGCTGAGGAGTTGAAACAGCGCTCGTTTGTCTGAGCAGACTTCGACGGCAAACGAGACCGCGTTGCAGGGTGCAACCGCTGTGTGCTGTCGCGCCAGACACACCTGTCTCGCCAGTTCGCCGTTGATCTCTGGTGCGATGATGAGTGACGCATCAGCCTGTTGGCAGCACCAATCGAATCCGGTGGCGGCGGAGCGATCGTCGTGCAGTTGCAGGGTGACGCGTTGACAGGTCGACTGCAGTTGCTTCACCTCGGCGATGTCCACATCAGTCGTCAGGTATGTTGGCCACTGCACACCCAATTGCGGCAGCGGTAAGCGTCGATCCCACGTCAGCACAAGTCGCTGATCTGGCAAGGCGAGGAAGTCACGTCCCACCGCCTCCAGCATCGCGCGCCCTTCCCGCGCCAGCGATTCCGGCAGCGGCTGATCGGCTGGCATTTCACCAGAGGTTAGAAACTCGGACAGGAAGAGCGTTGGCACTGGGTGGATCTGACGATGCGAACGGAGCGAAGTTTTCTACATCGACAATGCTATCGTCCGAGTGCCAAGAGCCAACAGCCAATTGCTTTAGAAATCAAGCTGCGCCCGAATGGCGAACAGATCGGCTGTGCTCTTGTTCCCAGGCGTGCTTTCCAACAGGGCGTGAATGTAGTTGAATTGGAACTTCGTGAACTTGTTCATGTACCAGTTCAGGCCGCAGGTGAAGTCCTGCAGTTGATTTCCGCGGACATCGGCATCATTGAGATCCAGATACGACCAGCGGCCAGCCAGTTCCCAGGCTCCACAACCGCAGCAGGCTTTGTAGGGTTGATCGGGAACCACGCGACCATAGACACCAGTTTTCTTGTTGTAGGGATGATGTTCGCCAGTCAGCATGTATGCGAGCTGGGCGTAGCCCCCCCAGAAGTTGACGGTGCTGCCGGTTGTGCGATCGACGTTTGCCGCCATGAACTCTGACTGCGCGAACCACGAGCCATACGTCCCAGCCAGTTCCGCCCCATACAGGTGGATGTTGTTGGTCGGCAGCAATCCGGTGTCGACGAAGAAGGGGAGCGTCGCATCGGCCGGAGCCGGAAACGGGGCGCCAGGCGTCTGGTTGTCGAACAATTCCGGTTGATTACGGAACTGGACGAGATCGTTCGAGGGATTCAGGAAGCTGTAGTTGAAACCGACATGCACTGTCTCGTTGCAGTCACCTTCAAGCAGTAGCCCAGTGATGCGAGTCGATCCACCATAGCCACCGTTATCGCCCACATTGCCACCGAAGAAATCCGCGGGATACCGGAAGGCGGACGCAGCCCAGGTCAGGCCCAGTTCTTCGTCGTTGTCGTAAAAGCCGACGCCGAGTTGGCGAAACGGGACAAACGCGAACGGCAGCGCCCGTTCGAGGAACATCAGCTCCTTCACACTGGTGAGTGCATCCATCCCGAATGGTTGCCGCCATTGTCCGACCTTCACATTTCCCAGCCAGGGGACTTCGTGAACATCGAGGAAGACATCCATGAAGCTGGGACGCCCTGGATTCGCGAAGTCCATTTCGATCATGTAGGAGACGTTCTCGGTGACGTCGCCCACGGCTCCTAGTCGCGTGCGGCGAAAATCGGCTCCGTCTTGGATGTCGCCGAGCGGAGCACCGTTGACGATTGCCAGGCGATTGTCCGGGCTTTGTCGCACCCAAACGGCGTCGGCCTGAAAGAATCCGGTTAACTTGACGGTTGGATAGGTCTTCTTTTCGAGGGACGCCTTCAAGCCGTCGACGTTTGCCTGCAACGACTTCACCTGTGCCGCGAGGTCGTTCGTTGCGGGGGCGTTGACAGGGTTGGCAGCGGCCATCAGCAGCGGCGTTGTCGCCGTTGTATCGAGACCGGTTCCAGCAAACTGGAGGGGTGGCGGAGCTGGCGGATCAAACGCTGGTGGATCAGACTCGCCCACGGTGGCGTCAGAGACGATGAGCACATTCGACTGCAGATCGGCGGATTCTGCCGCATGGCTGGTGCAATTGAGAAGTAGGATCGCAATCACAATGCAATCGTACGTGCAGGTCCTTTGCTTCAGCTTGATTGGCGGGAGCATGATGGCTATGACCTTTCGACTTGATCCTCGAATGAGACTCACTTACGGCCGCATTGCGAGTTGGGGATTCTGGAACGGTCGGTTGAGGTGAGTTGTGACAGGCTCGTCGCCGTTTGTTCAGACGGTCCGATAAGGTTCCAGTCCCTAGAATCGGTGCGATCAGTACGATCGGTACAGCCGATTGTGTTAATTCCGGATGGTGGAATGTCTTTGAAGAGGTGGTGCGATCCGCTGAACTGGAATGTGGGAATAGACTTCCGTCGCAGGCAGAATCAGAGTTTCGTTGGTGGTTCGTCTGTACGGCGAAACTCTCGCGGTGTCATTCCAGTGGCCTTCTTGAAGGCAACAGAGAGGTATTCGACGTGAGCGAAGCCCGCAGTCGCCGCGATTTCGGTGAGTGTCATATCTGTCCCGAGCAGCAGTTCTTCCACCCGTTTGATCTTGATCCGCATGATTTCCTGATGCGGTGTGCGGCCCACGACTTTCTGAAAGCGTGTTTCCAGTGCCCGGCGTGACAGCGGAACCTGTCGCAGGATGTCCTGCACGTTGATGCCCCGGCATGCATTTTCGCGGACGAATCTCCAGGCGGCCACGATGTCAGGATCGTCGATGGCGAGAATGTCGGTCGACTTGCGGGTGGCGACGCCCAAGGGCGGAATGAGGTACGGCACGGCCTCAGTTCTGTGCCCCCCCATCATTCGGTCGAGCAACGCGGCGGCTTCGTATCCGGTTCGATGGGCGTCCAGTTGGATGCTGGAAAGCGGCGGCGTCGAAAGGTCACACAGCAACTGGTCATTATCGATGCCCAGGACTGCGACTTCATCAGGGACTTCGATATTGATGTCACGGCAGGCATCGAGCAGCCGTTGAGCCATGATGTCGTAGCAGGCCAGCACGCCGACCGGTTTCGGAGCCTGAGCGATCCAGTCGCTGAGTCGCTGTTGCTCCGCCCGCCAGGAACTGTGCGAACCGTCCGAGGGCGACGCGGAGAACACCGTGCAGGGATGGCCTGCGTCGCCAACGAGTTTGACAAAGTAGTCTTCCCGCCAGCGCGACCACTTGAAGCTGGGATCACCACAGAAGGCGAAGCTGCGGAAACCTCGCTCGCTGAGATGTTCGAACCCGAGCTTGGCAACTTCAGCGTCGTCCGTTTCCACCCAGGGGATGCCCGGGACATGACGCGCGGCGCTGACATCGACAAGTGGCAGCCGCTTGCGGCGCAGCGCTTGCGCCATCTCCTGAGTTTCGATCCGAGCGATGATGCCATCGCCACGCCAATTCTTGAGCCAGGCTGGAGGCCGCGCTGCCCGCTCTTGTTCCGGCAGCGAGATGGACCAACTCTCATGTTCCCGTTGATAAGCGACAATCCCTTGGAGCAACCCACGCGCGTAAGCGTTGGAGGTTTCGATCAACAGGGCAACAGAGCGTCGGGACATGCCTGATCAGGCTGAGAGGTGGGTGGCGTGAAATTGTTTGGATGTTATGCGCATTTTCTCATGGAGTTGCG
Source organism: Planctomycetaceae bacterium (assembly GCA_020426425.1). GTDB lineage: Bacteria > Planctomycetota > Planctomycetia > Planctomycetales > Planctomycetaceae > JACKHO01. The sequence goes on from JAGQQB010000277.1 coordinate 4,479, forward strand.
CCGGTGGCAAGTCATACTGGGCACCACTAAGATGGATTCGATGGCAGCGGTCTTCCGGCGCACGATGCTGCGGCATCTTCGCAAGATACGTTCCGTTTCGTCAGTGGCAGTTTGATTTGTAAGGCCGAAGGACTTCGATTCGATGAGCAAGAGTTTTCGCGTAGCCATGGTGGGACTCGGTTTTGGTGCCGAGTTCATTCCCATTTATCAGGCCCATCCGAATGCGACGGTCGAGGCGATTTGCCGTCGCAACGAGGCGGAACTGAACAAGTGTGGTGACGAGTTTGGCATCGCCAAGCGGTACACCACCTATGAAGAAGTGCTGGCTGATCCAGACATCGACTTCGTGCACATCAATAGTCCCATTCCCGACCATGCTTCCATGTCGCTGCAGGCGCTGGATGCCGGGAAGCATGTGATGTGTACGGTCCCGATGGCGACCACCATTGAGGATTGCCGCAAGGTCGTCGAGAAGGTCAAGGAAACCGGGCTGAAGTACATGATGGCGGAAACCGTCGTCTACAGCCGGGAATTCCTGTTTATCAAACAACTGTACGAAC
>JAGQQB010000278.1 GCA_020426425.1 Planctomycetaceae bacterium
TGTTCGAGCGGCACAATCCAGCGGTTGAGAAGTTCGTCGGTGCTCATTCGTTGGCGCCCGAAGTCGTCGATGAGCAGCGTGCCACAGTTCGCCTTGAGCTGTAGCGGTGCTTCGCCGATGCCGGTCTTGCGGATGTAGTTGATCTCCAGGTTGTCCATTTGCAGCTCGCCCCCGGCAACAATGGTGGGACGTTCAATGAGCACCCAACGACCATCAATGGCGGGGTTCTCTTTGAAACGAATCGGCTTGTGTCGGTTCGGATCGAACATGCGGATGATCTCACCGGCCGCCGCGATGGCGCGCGGAATCCAGATCGTGTCACCGAAGGACTTCGTGACCCGCTCGGCCATGCTGGTCTTGCCGTTACCGGGTGAGCCGTAGAGAAACATGCCACGACCGGAGTGAATCGCCTGGCCAATGTTCGAGAGCAGATGATCGCTGAGATCGAGATCGCTAAATGCCTTGCGGATGTCGGCCAGCGGCGGCTTGCGCCCCTCCAGCGATTGCGCCTTCACGCTGGCGACATACTGATCGAGCGGAACCGGCGCGGTGCCAAAGTACGTACACTGTTCGGCCAGCGCGCGAGCCCGATCGCGACCAAGATCGGTCAGTTCGTACAGGTAATCGCCACCAGCGAGTGAGTTCTTGTAAACGACAAGTCGATCGACCTTGGCCTGCCGCAGCAACGATTCGATGATGCCGAACTTCAATCCCAGCTGAACGGCAATCTGATTCCCCGATTCGACCGCCCGACTGAGCAGGAACTTCAGGATGAGATCATTGATTTCACTGGCCACCATCCCGGAGTCTTCGACGGATGTCGGAGCCTTCGGAACAAATGGTTGAACGACTCGGCGACCGACGGGAGCTTCTGGCTCGGGGCTGCGTTCGAGCGGAGCCGGACGCCGTGGCGCGGCAGGGCGTACCGTTGATGATGGCGGTGCTTCCTGGACGACGGCTGATTGTGCCTGTGGAGCCGGGCCTGACGCCTGTGCTGCTGGTCGTTCCGTTTCCGTCATGACCGGGATGCTCGGATCGCTCGTGACTCCGATGCTGCGTAGTAGTTCGTCAATCTGGTTGAGGGATCCGGTCGACATGATGGGGCGGGGCAAGGCGATGCGTCTGAGGGGAACAACCACTGCTGCACGCGACATTGCTGCAAAGTGCCGCATTGCGCTGTAGGCAACCTTTGCCTCAAACGTGGCTTATGGTCATTCAAGGCGCGATGGAAAGCCGTTCAGACACTACGGAACTCCCCGCATCTGGTGGGCTGGACCGATTGTGCCGATTGCGCTGTCAACAACTTGCGAGGATTTGCATTGGACGAGTGGACACGTCCCTAGAAACTTGCACATGTCCTGGTTCCAACACAGCAGTACAAGTCCGTGTCTGGGAATTGGGGGCTCTAGCCGGACGAAGCGGCGAGGCCAAGGTGCCATGCTCTCCCCGAGACGCGAGGACTTGTGTGCGGAACAATCAGAGAGCGCTGGTGCGGTTTGGTATGAATCTCTATCCTTCGGGGGAGAATATCTACCCGGGCACAAGTAAGGTTCATTCCATGTCACGTCCATTCTGGCAAAGGCTCCTGTCGACCTGGGTGCTCGTCGGCTTGCTCGGCGCAAGTGCCATGGCGCAGACTCCAGTCACTCCCCCCACAAGCACCGAGCCACCTCCGAGCACCTCGGCAGCTGGACTCCCTCTGAAGGCATTGTGGTTCGAGATTTTGATCACGGGCGGCATGGTCGGCTTGGTCCTGTTCAGCGTCTGTCGATCATCGGCGCGTCGTTAAACACCGAGCGGACTCCGGTCCGAAAGCACCGAAATGGCTGCCGCCGATCCAGCGAATGAGATTGTGATCACCGGTGTCGGCATGGTCTCGCCACTCGGGTTGACGCTCGCGGACAGTTGGTCGCGACTCGTCGCTGGCGAACGGGCGGGACAGTGGTTACCGGAATCGCCGAAACTCGTCGCTGGAAAGGACGGGGTCTCCACGCGATTCGCTGCCTGCCCTGTGCCGACTCTATTGCCTGGCGACAACCATCGATCACGACTGGTGACCTATGCTGAGCAAGTCGCCTTGGAAGCAGTAACCGGGGCGCAAGGACTGGACTGGTTCGCACCAGAGCGACGCGGCTGTGTGATTGGCACCAGCAAGCTCGAATTGACTCCACTGGATCGTGACGCTGCCACTGCTGACCTACATCACCTGCAACCAAGCCACCCCGCACAGGTGATCGGCGCACGCTACGCCTGTCACTCTGCCCAATTGTGCCCCATCGCCGCCTGCGCGACCGGACTGCATGCGCTACTGCGTGGGGCCATGTTGCTGCAAGTGGGGACGGCGGATGTCGTGCTCGCTGGCAGTGTGGATGCATCCCTGCATCCTGCGTTCCTCGCATCATACCGGCGACTGGGAGTTATGTGTCGTGGCACAGATGCCCCCGCCGGAGCCTGCCGTCCATTTGATCGAAGCCGGAGTGGATTCCTCGTCGGCGAAGGGGGGGCGATGTTCGTTCTGGAACGACGTCGTTCCGCTGAGGCCCGTGGCGTTACCCCACGGGCTGTGCTGCGTGGCGGCGGCCATGGTTGCGATCCAACCGGGATGACACAAGTTGATCCCTCAGGCCGACAACTTGCTGACTTCGTGCGGCATGTCCTGCACCGCGAACAGATCGACGTGGAATCAATTCAGGCGCTCGCGCTGCATGGCACTGCCACCCAGTTGAACGACTTGGCAGAGAGTCGGGGGCTGATGGAAGTGTTCGGAGAGCGAATCCACACCATGCCAGCAATGGCGACGAAAGGGGCGACTGGCCATTTGATGGGAGCTGCAGGTGCGATCGAAACTGCGTTCGCACTCCAAGCATTGCAGACGCATGAACTTCCCCCGGTGGCGAATCTCGTGGAACAGGAGGAAGGTTGTCGGCTGCTTTTGCCTCGCTGCCGGCAGTCTGCGGAGCTTCGACGCATCGCAAAGTTCTCTCTGGGATTCGGAGGGCATCTCGCGATGCTGGTGCTGGACTCGAACCTCGACTGAGTGTGCAAGTCTCACACATAGACATTCCGCCTGTCACACAATGGATCGTGATCGGAGAGGGTTTCGTCATCAACTCCTGTTTCGTGCAAGACAATTCTGCTAGACTGCAATTCTGTTGGGCTTCAATGAATGATCCCCCAGTCGAGTTCCAGAGGAAGCGTGCGCTCCATGCCGCGGAGATGTCCCTCAGATTGCGTATTCCCCGAGTTGTTTCGCTCGCGCTGGCGATCGAGTGATCTCTGGCGAATCCTGTTGTTGCAGTCACCCTACCGCTGTGAGAGTTGTGGTCGCCGGTTCTTCAAGACGAGTCAACCCTTGGCGTTTGGTCTGTGCCTCGTGATTTTGGCGGTCGCCTACCCACTGAGCTACCGCTACACCCGAGGGTATGAATCGAATCCCACTGTGAAAGCGATCTATCAGCCGCTGCATTGGGTGGAAGAGGCGATGTTTTCGCTTGGCAACGTCTCACAACAACACACCGACTCGTAGTGCGCTCGCGCGGCGAGAGATTGTGCTGCGCGAGGTTCCCGGCACGAGTAGGACGATGTTTCGCACAGCAGTGACGATGCGAACTGAGTTCTTGCGGCATTGACGTTTCGTTTACAGCCCGCCGTTCAGACCGGTACTACCGTCGAGAGTGATGCTTGGCTTCGAGGGGATAAATTCGATCAGACGGTTTTCTGTGGTGTTGATCGGCGCGCCTGGTGCTTCTTGGAAGTGCAGTCTCGCATCACGTCCCTGACCGCGAAGAATGAAGCGGCCACGATGCTCGTCGAAGGTAATCTCATCGGCCGTGGCATGAAACACCTGACCTTCCAGTTCGGTATGCTCGTACGCCAGCAATTCCAATTGCCGCTTACGCGATCGCGTCCCGCTTCGCGATGCCGATGCCTCTTCCGCGCCATGTTGTGATCCGACATCCGGGAAGGTGACCCGCAAGCGATTGCACCCCAACCACGCGGCGTTTGCTGCCTGATCGGTTTGCCCAGACAAGTCATGTCGACTGAAGGTCTGCGAGGGCTTGTCGACCGGCGCGGTGATCACCTCGACTCGATCCGCCAGTTCTGCCCAACTTTCCGTGAAGTTGCCCGTAATCTCGCCATGGAATTTGAGGTGTGTGTACCGCCACGTCGGCTGTTTGGCATTGACCGGTTGATTCGCACGCGGAGCCGCCTGAGGCGTGAGCCGCACTGGTGTATCGAACGTCCAATCATCGACCGCACCCGGCCCAGTCCCAGTGAACTTGCCAGTCTGTCGATCGACAGTGAACTCGGCAAGTTCGGCATGGCGACGACTAGTCAAGCTCGTACCGGTGTAGGTGTACGCATCGATCCGAACATGATGCCGACACGTCAGGAATTTGAGTTCGGGACTGGGGCGTGATGATTGCTGTTCGAACATGACACGCCGGACGAGTTCGACGAGCATCTCTTCGCACTCCAATCGAGAGATGCTTTCGGCATCGCTTTCTGTCGATGCCTGCACGGCACCAAAGAAGCGAGCCTGCAAGCCATCAAACGTCATGCGTTCTCGCCATTTGATTTCCAGAATCGCTGGCTCGTCGAGCTCTTCGCCGTTGAGATCCACGGGGACGGGAAAGGCCAACACTCCAGGGCCATCCACGGTGATCACGTTGTTACGACGGTCGAGCGTAACGAGTCCGCCACCGAACCTCATCGTTCCCATCTCGAGCATTGCGGGTTCGGTGACATCGCCGTTTTCTGCCGTCCGTCCAACCAGCGTCACGGTCTGATCACCTTGCTCACTCTGCCGCACGAGAAAGCCCACGCCCGTCACTGAGAGTTCTTGCTGGGTTGTGGTCTTGCCGATCTTGATCTGCTCTGGAGAATGGTGATCAATCCGAATGGCCCCGGTTCCTTCCGCTTCACGTAGATCGAGCAGTCCGCGTCCGACATCATGAGCAATCATCAGCCGGAGTTCATCGGACTCAACATACAGCGGGTCCTGTGGTGTCGCG
>JAGQQB010000027.1 GCA_020426425.1 Planctomycetaceae bacterium
GCGCTGTGGTCGAATTTCGTGAGGCATTGATTGCATCCGGAATCGATGATCCAGGCCTGACACCGTACCGCATGGCCCTGGCGGTGGGTGTGGTCGCAGGCCTGATCCAGATTGGCTTTGGCCTGTTTCGTCTGGGCATCCTGGGGGAGTTTTTCCCGTCATCGGTTGTGCATGGCATGCTGGCCGCGATTGGCGTGATCATCGTGGCCAAGCAGGCTCATGTCGTGCTGGGAGTGCCCGGCGTTAAAGGGGAACCGTTAGAGCTAATCGCGCACATTCCCCATTCGCTGGTCCACATGAACCCGGAGATTGCCTGCATCGGTATTCTCGGCCTGCTGATCCTGTTCGGACTCCCACTCGTCAAGAACAAGTTGATCAAACGGATTCCAGCCCAGATGCTGGTGGTCCTGATGGCAATTCCGCTGGGAATCCTGTTCGATCTGACCCACGAACACACGTATTCACTGGCTGGCCACACATTCGACCTTTCCCCCAACCAATTTCTGGTGAATGTGCCAACAAATCTGGCGAATGCCGTGGCGCTGCCCGACTTCTCGGCCCTGCAATACCCGTTTGCCTGGAAGTGGGTGATCATGTTCGCCCTGATTGGCAGCCTCGAATCGCTGTTGAGCGCCCAGGCGGTGGATTTGCTCGATCCCTGGAAACGCAAAACCAACCTGAACCGTGACATGCTGGCAGTGGGGTTTGCTAACACAATTGCGGCTGCGATCGGTGGCCTGCCAATGATCTCCGAGATCGTCCGCAGCAAGGCCAACATCGACAATGGCGCCCGCACGCGGTTCGCCGACCTGTGGCACGGGATTTTCCTGCTGGCGTTCGTTGCCCTGGTGCCGTGGCTGATCAATCGCATCCCCAACGCCGCCCTGGCAGCCATGCTGGTCTACACCGGGTTTCGACTTGCGTCACCGCGTGAATTCGTGCATGTCTACCACATTGGCCGGGAGCAGTTGGCGATCTTTGTCGCCACGCTGATCGGCGTTTTGGCAACTGACCTGCTGATCGGCGTGTTCATTGGGATTGGAGTCAAGTTCATGTTCCACATCGTCAACGGCGTTCCACTCAAGTCGCTGTTCATGCCGTTTCTGGAAGTGGAGGAGGTTGGGAAGGACACCTGCATCATCCATGCCCGTGATTCGGCAGTGTTCTCGAACTGGATTCCGTTCAAGCGGCAGATTGAAGACCTCGGCATGGTGCAGCACAAGAATGTGATTGTCGACCTCTCCAACACGGTGCTGGTTGATTCCAGCGTTATGGAAAAACTTGCGCAACTGCAGGATGACTTCCAGGCAGAAGGGTTGACCCTGCAAATCGAAGGACTGGAGACCCATCGGCAGTTCTCGCATCACGAACACTCGACCCGCAAAGGGGCACTCACGCGGATTCGCCGTCTGACCATCGTCGTCAACTCCGAGTTGGAAACACCGCTGGAAGAGGAACTCGCCCAGCGGGGCGTGACTGGATTCACCGTGATTCCCTGCCGAGGAGCCGGTCGACGCGATCTCGCCAGCGGTAACTTCAGCGGCGAAGAAATGGTTCGCATTGAGGTGATCGTTCCAGACGACATCTGCCGGGCGCTGGTCCGCTTTATTCAGGTGGAACTCAAGCCCGAACATCGGATTACGACCTGCGTCGAAACGGTCGAAGTGGTCCGGCAGGACGACTTCGCCACAGCGGCTGTCGAAGCGGAGGAAGCAGTGCTGGCTGGTCACCACTAGCCAGTCTTCGGTGGACTTGAGGGACATTGCCCATTCCACAGTATCGCCGATCCCATCAACAGATGCCGCTCCCAGGATTGGCAAGTCCGGTTCTCGATCACGGGAGATCCGTGGTCGGGAGTTGGGCCACATGACGATTCTTAAGGGTCAATCCGCCCGTTGATCTTCAATTTCGCGTCGGACCCGATACCATCCGGGGGCAGCCGCCCGAGGAATAGAATCAGGGTCTGCGGTCTGAGCCTCCCGACCGCCGCGAATTACCTTCCAATTGGGCTGCTTTCCATCCCGCCACACCATCCACCCGAGGGTGAGCAGTACGTCTGCTCTTCGTACGGCCTATGTTGATCCGCATTCGCAAAGGTTTGGATCTACCGATCACGGGTGTCCCTGAGCAAAAAGCTGAGGGAGCGGCCAAGGTGTCGAAGGTGGCCCTGCTCGGGGCTGACTACGTGGGCATGAAACCGACGATGGAAGTCCAGGAAGGGGACACGGTCAAACGCGGGCAACTGCTGTTCACCGACAAGAAGAACGCCGGGGTCCGTTTCACCGCCCCTGCCGCTGGTCGTGTCGCGGCGATCAATCGTGGCGAGAAGCGTCGATTCCTGTCGGTCGTCATCGAAACGACCGGCGACGACCAAGTCCAGTTCAATGCGTTCCCGAATACCGACCTGTCGACTCTCTCACGCGATGCAGTCCAGGATCTGCTGGTCGAGAGCGGACTCTGGACTGCTTTGCGTCGACGGCCTTTCAGTAAAATTCCAGCACTCACAGAACAGCCGCACTCGCTGTTTATTCAGGCGATGGATACCAATCCCCTCGCCCCGAATCCTGCTCCCATCATTGCCGAACACGAACAGGACATGCGGTACGGGTTGCAGGTGCTGCGAAAGCTGACGACAGGCAAGTTGTATTGCTGTGTCGCTCCGGGCACGAACATCCCCGGAGCCGACCCCAAGCAATCTCCGATCGTCGGCGTGGAACAGGTCACCTTCGATGGTCCCCATCCTGCTGGTCTGCCAGGTACGCACATTCACCATCTCGATGCGGCAGGTGAAAAGAAGCCGGTCTGGTATATCAACTACCAGGACGTCATCGCCATTGGCCAGTTATTCTCGACCGGCCAGCTCAATTGCCAACGGGTGATCTCGTTGGCCGGTCCCCAGGTGACCAATCCCCGCCTGCTGCGAGTTCCCATCGGCGCGTGCGTCAGCGAACTGACTGCCAACCAGCTCAAAGAGGGAACGAATCGCGTCCTGTCCGGATCGGTGCTCTACGGTCGGATCGCCACCGGGGCAGAGGACTTTGTCGGACGGTATCATGCCCAAATCTCCGTGCTGGCCGAGAGCCATGATCGGGAATTCATGGGCTGGCAGATGCCGGGCCTGAAGAAGTTTTCGGTCAAACCGATCTTCGCATCCGCCATGGCCGATGGGCTGCGATTCGCCCTGAACACACAGACCAATGGCTCGCCACGAGCACTGGTGCCTGTCGGAGCATTCGAAAGTGTCCTGCCGATGGACATCGAACCGACGTTCCTGCTGCGGGCTCTCCTCACTGGAGACAGCGAGCAGGCGGCACTCCTGGGTGCTCTGGAACTCGATGAGGAAGACTTGGGACTGTGCACGTTTGTCGATCCCGGCAAGAACGAGTTCGGTCCCCTCCTGCGCAAGATTTTGACTCACATTGAGAAAGAGGGCTAACGCGGATTCACCCTGCTTGCCCCCAACTTTCTCCGCCTCTCCGTTTCCCGGTTGGCCCACATGAAGTTCCTTCGGAAAATCTTCGACAACCTGCACCCGCAGTTCGCACATGGCGGGAAGCTGGAACGCTATTACCCGCTGTATGAAGCGATTGATACGTTCCTGTTCACTCCGCCCGATGTGACGCGTGGTCCCACGCATGTGCGCGATCACATGGACCTCAAGCGGGTGATGATCACCGTCGTCGCGGCGTTGACGCCCTGCATCCTGATGGCGCTGTACAACACTGGCTATCAGGCGAATCTCGCGATCGAACATCTCGTTGAAGCCGGGGACCTCTCCCCCGGCGACATCCCCGGCTGGCGGAGCACGATCCTGTCGCAATCGGGGCTTGGCTTCAGCTCGGCCAATCCACTCGCCTGCCTCGTGCATGGCGCGCTGTACTTCCTGCCTGTCTTCCTAGTGACGCAGATCGCCGGGGGCTTCTGGGAAGTGCTGTTCGCTTTCCTGGCCTGGAAGGGGCGCGGACGGACCGCGATGCTTGGCCTGGGAATCATCTTCCACGTCATGACGTATTTCATGCTGGGCCTGATCGTCTTCCCGCTGCTGTTCATGACACTGTATGCCACATTCTTCGAGGAGCGGGAACTGGTGGCGGCACGCAACTGGTTGTGGTCGCGACTGCCATCGCGGCTGCCGCATCTTCAGAACTCGGCGAGTCCACAACGTCGCTCCGCCCCGTCTCCCACGATGGCGACACTGCTGGGGCTGCCCGCGTTTGGGACGTTGCTCGCGGTGATCGCGTTTGTCGCGGTTGAAGCAGAAGCCAGGATGGATGTGTACAGAACACGCAATCCCGAAGGCCCCTCACGACTGCAACCTCTCAGCCAGGAAGAGGCACGCCAATTGCTGCGGAACGATGTCGCACTGCGTCCACAGGATAAGGTCTTCAGTTTTGACATCGGGACCACCACTGTCGGCGGGGTGCTGGCCAACCGCTGCCGCGAGTTTCAACAGCGGGACATCCTGGTCGCCCAATGCACGCTCGTTCCGCCACACGAAGACCTCTGGGTGGAAGTCAATCTGCACGATGCGACGGACCATGTCATCGAGCGTAACGGAGTCGTCGCTCCTCGCGAAGAAATGCGGGCGAATCTGTTCTACCAGCTGCGTGATTCGCTGGAGCCGGGTCCTTATCATCTCGTGCTACGCATCCACGGACAGGAAGTCGGACGACGAACGATTCAGCTGCAACCGTAGCAGGCATTCTCCGAACGCGGTCCGCAGTCGTAGAAGCGTTGCGTCCATCCTTGGTCTGGAACGGAATGTGCGATTGGGACCATCGGGACAATTCCGCACACAGAACCGGATTGTCCGCGCTCGGTGGTCTGTCCTAGAATGCGGGGACATCAGTCGGCTTGTGACTTCGAGCCGTTGTTTCACGTATCCAACCGAGTCGTATGTTTCGCGGTGCCGCATGGACATGACGCCAGTCAATGTCATTGTCAATCGAATTCTGGTCGTCGAGGACGACCGGGATCAGGCACTCGCGCTCAAAACGTTGCTGGAGGCGCACAAATACACAGTCGAAATCGCCAAGGATGGGGGACAGGCGCATGCCGCCTTCACCATGCATCCTCCCGATTTCGTCATTCTCGACTTGATGCTGCCCCACAAGGTGAGCGGTTTTGAAGTCTGCGAGAAGATGAAGCGAATCGACGATGTCCCGATCCTGGTCGTCACTGCCGTCGACATGGATGATGCCCGCGACCTCGCAGGCCGTGTGGGGGCAGATGGATATCTGCTCAAACCATACGACCCCGATACGTTGCTCTCTCAAATCAGGATTCTGGCCGAGGTCGTCTGGCGGCGGAAGCATGTGGGGGCGGCGCCGTCTTCGCAAAGCAAGGTGCGTTTCTCGTGCCCCTCTTGCGGCAAACACATGAAGGTCAGCGCCTCTCACCGTGGCCGCACATTGAACTGCCCCAAGTGTGGCCAGCCAATTTCGGTCCCCATTCACGACTAACAGAGGAGCCAACGCCGATGGCTCTCCAAATCCTCGAGATTCAAAACGGTAAGCTCAAAGGCCGCCGTCTCAAAGTGACCGACAGCGATGTCCTCGTGGGGCGCGATGCCGGCTGCAAAGTCCGCATCGCTTCCGAAGAAGTGAGCCGCCTGCACTGCAGACTGATCGCCACGCCTGAAGGAGTGCTGGTGAAAGATCTGGGCAGCAGTAACGGCACCTTCATCGATGGACGCCCCATCAAGGGGAATGCGATGCTCAAACCGGGCGGCCAGCTGACGATTGGCCCCATGACGCTGCGCTTGCTCGGCGAACCCGCGGCGAAGCCGAAGTCGGATACCGTGCGTGTAAAACCCTCGGCCAAAGATGTCACCGCCGAAGAAGACGATATCGCCAGCTGGCTTGCCGGCGAAGAGGACGATGAATCGGTAGAGGCACCAGTCGGCTCGGACACCACGATCATCAAGAATGCGACTTCCAAGAATACCCCTGTGAAGCACGCGCCGCTGAGTTCAATGGAGATCCCCGTTTCCGATGTCCCGGTGAAGAAACGCGAATTCGGCAGCGTCGCGGAAGAGGCCGAAGACATCTTCTCTCGCTGGGAAGAGATGCAGCAGACGCCAGAATAACTCATCGCCCCGATCCAATTGGAACGGCGCAGGACCTGCATCGCACAGCACTGCAAACAGCGCAGCGGTCATCGGAAGTGCCGAATCGAACCCACGAGATTCGTGAACACACGTCAGCAATGATTGCGTTGATCGCATCGAAACCTGTGCCCATCAGCAACCAGCCTTCCTTCACGCACCCAATCGGGACTGACAGGCATTCACCGGTGTTGATATGCTGCGGACATGCATACGATGTGGTCTACATGTCTGGTTTGTTGTCTGCTGCTCAGCGGACAGGTTCTGCTCGCAGCTGACCGGGAAGTCGACTTTCCTCAAGAAGTCGCCCCGCTGCTGCAACGACGCTGTCTGGCCTGCCATAACGAGGCCGATCACAAAGGGGACGTCAGTCTGCAGACTGCAGCGGGACTGCGCGACTATGTGGTCGCTGGTGATCCTGAGGCGAGTTACCTGCTCGATCTGGTGACAGCCGAGTCAGCTGCCGACCGCATGCCACCAGAGGGGGCGGCACTGTCAGCGAAGGAAGTCGAACTGCTCAGACGCTGGATTGCAGCGGGAGCGAATTGGCCCGAGGGATTTCGCCTGAGCGAGCCGCAGGTGACTGACACCGACTGGTGGTCGTTGCGTCCGCTGCAGCGACCAGCAGTGCCAGCAGTACCCGGCGTCGCTCATCCTGTCGATCGGTTCATCCAAGCAAAGTTGCAGGCTGCCGGACTGGCATCGGCAACGAGGGCGGATCGTCGAACGCTCATACGGCGACTGTCGTATGATTTGCTCGGATTACCACCAACAGCCAAGGAAGTCCACGAGTTCGTGAACGATGAGTCGCCCGACGCGTACGCCCGTCTGGTCGACCGATATCTCGCCTCGCCGCATTACGGCGAACGCTGGGCGCGGCATTGGCTCGATGTCGTCCATTACGGCGAGACGCATGGTTACGACAAGGATAAGCCCCGCCCCAACGCGTGGCCGTATCGCGACTACGTGATTCGCTCGCTCAACAACGACCTTCCCTATGGCCGTTTCATCGAGCAGCAACTCGCTGGCGATGTTCTCACGCCCAACGACCCTGCAGGGATTGAGGCGCTCGGGTTCATCGCCGCTGGTCCGTGGGATTTCATCGGCCATGCGGAAGTGCCGGAAACAAAGATCGATGGGCAGGTCGCCCGGCATCTGGACCGCGACGACATGGTGCAGAATACCATCACCACGTTCTGCGGGCTCACGGTCGGTTGCGCTCAGTGCCATCATCACAAGTTTGATCCAATCACACAGCAGGACTACTACGCATTGCAGGCGGTGTTCGCCGCGCTGGACCGGGCCGATCGTCCCTACGACCGCGATCCTGCCACGGCGGCCCAACGGCGCGAACTCGCCCAGCGGCGGACGACGCTCGATACCCAATCGCGGCAACTGGAAGAACAGATCGGGAAACTTGTCGGCACGGCCCTCGACGATGTCGACAACAAGTTCGCCGAACTCCGCGAGCAGCAGCCGCACTATCCCCCTGAGCACGGCTACCACAGCCAGATCGTCAGCCAACCGGACACCGTCAAATGGGCGCAGGTGGACCTGGGGGCGAAGACGCCGATTCGTCGCGTCGTGCTTCGGGCTTGTCATGATGACTACGCGGGCATTGGCGATGGGTTCGGGTTCCCGGTGCGGTATCGCATCGAAGCGTGCGACAGTGAGAACTTCGCCAGTGATGTCACCGTGCTTGCGGATCGGACCGAAAGTGACATGCCGAATCCGCGTCTGCAACCGGTCAAGGTCGATGCCGACGTAACCGCTCGATACATCAGGGTGACGGCGACGCGGCTTGCCGAACGCAAAGACGACTTCATCTTCGCCCTTGCGGAACTTCAGGTCTGGGACGCCGATGGCAACAACATCGCCACGGGCAAGGCGGTGACATCGTTCGATACCATCGAAGCCGCACCTCGCTGGAGGCGACAGAATCTAACCGATGGCATCTTCCCGACGAGTGGTTACTCGGAGGATCAATGGGCGGCGCTCGAAGCCGAACGGCAACGCATCCTCAAGAAGCTCCTTCCCGAGCGATTGCTGAAAGAGCCGCAGGAAGTCGCTGATCGAATCGCAGTGTTGAAGCAGCAGGAGGAATCACTCCCACCACAACAGCTGGTCTACGCCGGAACGATTCACACCGGCCAGGGTGCGTTTCGCGGCACCGGACACGATGGCGGAAAGCCGCGCACAATTCATGTGCTGCACCGAGGCAATGTTCAGCAGCCCGGGGAAGAGATGGGACCGGGGACGCTGAGTTGCCTCGCCAACCTGCCGAGTCGATTCAACTTGCCACTCGACGCACCAGAATCGGCGCGACGTCAGTCGCTGGCCAAGTGGATCTCCAGTCGGGACAACCCGCTCACGTGGCGGTGTATCGTCAACCGCATCTGGCAGTATCACTTTGGCCGAGCACTTGCAGAGACGCCGGGTGATCTTGGTCGGATGGGGGCGCAGCCGACGCATCCTGAACTGCTCGACTGGCTGGCGGTCGAGTTTCGCGATGGAGGACAATCGTGGAAAGCGCTGCATCGGTTGATCGTCACCAGCGAGACCTATTGCCAGTCATCGACACATGCCGATTTGGAACGTGTCCGCGAACTCGACGCCGAACACAGGCTCCTGTCACGCTTCCCCGCCCGGCGGCTCGATGCCGAAGCATTGCGCGACAGCATGCTCGCGGTCAGTGGATTGCTGGACCGGACAATGGGGGGACCGAGTTTTCAGGATTTCGTGATTGAGCATCCTCAGCATTCGCCACACTATGAATACCATCTCCACAATCCCCGCGATCCGAAATCGCATCGCCGATCGGTTTATCGCTGGATCGTCCGGTCACAAACCCAACCCCTGATGACGGTGCTTGACTGTGCTGATCCGTCGATGCAGGTGGATCGACGCACGGTGACGATCTCACCGCTGCAGGCGCTGGCCCAGTTGAACGATTCATTAACACTGGTGTGTGCTGAAGCGCTGGCGGCTGGGTCTGATGTGACGTCCGCAACGTCTGCAGACTCGCGCCTGGTCGCCTTGTTCCAACGGGTGTTGCAGCGTGACCCTACGTCCGACGAGCGAACGATTCTGCTGCCAGTCCTCCAGCGAGACGGGGCATTCGAGGTCGCCCGTATCTTGCTGAACCTCAACGAATTCGCTTTCTTGAATTGAGTGGCCCGCAACTGGCCTGACGGCGTTTCGCAGAATCAGTATGATCTGGGCCGATTCTGGTGATCCAGACATCGCCGGAGTCCGTCTTCCTTGATGAACGTGACTTTCAACCATTACGCAGATCCATGACCGATACTCCTGACGCAACAGGAACCGCCCCCATGAACTCAGGTCAAAACAAGTCGGAACGCGGCGTGATCCTGATCTCGTATCCGAAGATCGTCTTCCTGTGGCCCACTTGGCTGGTGACACTGTTGTGTGGCATCTACATGGCCTTCTGGGGACAGGGAGCCGATGGGGCAATCGAAGTGACCAGTGGGACGGTCGCCTGCTGCTGGACCTTCCTGATTGTGCTCGCCATAAATATGCAGGTGCTCGCCTTCGACTTCCCCCGGGCGACCTCGCTCACGCTGCTGTTTGTGATCGTGGCCCTCATTCTGGGCGGGGCATTGGTGGTGGTGAATTTCCCGAACGTGTTCCCGTCGGTCACCGCGTTCCTCAAGAAGTTTCACCCCGTCGCAAACTCAACGTTCTATTTCTTCCTCGCTGGAATGCTGGCGATTATGTATGCGGCAGTGTTCATCAACGCCCGCTTCGATTACTGGGAAGTCCGTCCGAACGAACTGCTGCACCACCACGGCATCTTGAGCGATCTGGAACGCTTCTCCTCGCCGAATCTGCGAATCGACAAGGAGATTAACGACATTTTCGAGTACCTGTTGCTCCAATCGGGACGGTTGATTCTCCACCCCAGCAACGAACGCCGCGCAATTGTGCTCGACAACGTCTTCTTTATCAGCAGCAAGGAGAAGTCGATCACAAAAATGCTTGGTGCACTGCAGGTACAGGTGCGGGAAGCGGACTCGCAGTCGTAGCAGCTGGGAGCGATCAGCCCAGCGCCGATGGGAGCACAGAGCGACTTGCGCAAAGGGAGCAAATGGCGTCTGCCGCACGATTGTCGCAGCGTCGATGAGTATCCTCGTCGCCTCAGGCGGAGCGACTCCAATGCCAGCCACTGCCGCTACAGCAATTCCCCTTCACTGGCATCGACCGGTTCGGCCTGTTCCTGTTGGAGATGCGTGGCCCGCCATTGGTGCCAGCGCTCTGCGGCGGCGACACGGGCTTCCTCGTCGGCAAGGCCGCAGGAGTCGAGTTTATACAGGTTGGCTGGATCAGGAATCAGGTCTTTGTAACCGTAATCGGCTGGAGACTGACTCGTGATCTGCAGCAGGGCGAGCAGCGCGACGTCCGACAACGTGACCACGTTGGTGATTTCGCGAGTACTGCGACTGTTCCCAACAATTCTCGCGAACAGTTGCGATCGATCGTCCAGCTTGGACTCCAGCAGTTCGATGCCGTCTTCCCCGAGATAACGAGCGATGTACATCACCGCCTGGTGGGACTGTTGCCGATAGTTGCGTCCATCCAGCAGCAATTGACGCGCGGCGACCACGCCCAGGGGCGATCCCATATTGACCGCTGTCTGAAACCGCATTTGCGGGGTGGAGAGTCCTTCGTGGACCAACCAGTGATCCATCAGCGATTGGCTCGCTGGCCCGACATCAGGATGGCTGAGCATCTGTTGGAACTGTCCGCTGACCAGGGACGAACTGACGACATTGGCGGCCTGGGAACTCGGTTGTGTTTCGGGCAATAGCGCAGCAAACAGCAATGCGGCAGCGGTGACGGTGTTCGTCTCCTGACGCGACTGGATTCCAAACACCCGGAGTTGGCCACACCGCGTCTCGAATCGGTTCCGCCAGACATTGGGGGGCCGCGTCATCGCGAGCAGGAGTTCCGGTTCCTTTCGCAGCATCGCCACGAGCAGTTTGCGGGACGACGGAGAATCGCCGACGAGTTCCTGCCACCGTTCCCAGATGGGATACAAATCTTCCCCCGCTTGCCACGGGGCATCCAGCAGCGCCTGCTCATGTTGACGGGCCGCGATCGACTGCAGTTGATCGAGCAGCCGCCGTGCCCGATAACGGACCTCTGCATCGGGCGATTCCGCTGCCGCTCGCACGGCATCGAGCGCATCGAGTTCGTACGACATCAACGTCCGTTCGGCGGCGGTCCGCTCACGAAAGTCGTCGGAGCCAAGTTCCATCACGAGACGTTGAATCAGCCTCTGGCGGTCGGACATTGGGGCGTCAGCGTCCACAGTCTGCACCGCAAGCCCCAACAGCGGAATACCGACTGCCATCGCCAGCCATGTACGAGCATCAGTCCGAATACCGTGTCTCCCAAGTCCGGTGGCAGGGGGCGAACGTTCGCCAAGGCGACAGACGCTCCCGACGAGCCCCCACTGCTTCCCATGATAATGCGGGTTGAACGGCCACAACTCAAGGCCAGTCTGAGATTGACCCGCTTCGTAGGCTTTCAGCCCAAACACCCCGGCAGGATTCATCTGGCGACACCTCAGCCAGAGGGATCGCCCTGGAGACACCAGGCACAAAGACGAGACCGGTGGCAGGCGAATGCGTGTTGGAACTTGGGAACGCACGGATGAGAGGGTTTGCGTTCTTGCAAACACAACCCGCTGCATCTGCGCGCCGTGCATGTTGGCTGGTCCGAGGAGACTCCGACCTGCCAACGCCACGCCGCCCCCTCAACATCTTGTAACGCAGAAACGCCATCGTCCCCAGCTTGCCAATCGACTGACCGGATCAGTTCGCAGCAGTGCTGACGTTGTGGTTGTTGGGCCGCTCCAGCTTGAATATCATGAGCGGTGTACGACAGAGAATGGATTTGCGGTTCAGCAGTTCGGCGAATCTTTGATCTCTGGTCAGGTGGGAATTGACAACTCGCCCGTGGAGCAGGATCTGCCGGAAAGACTGGAGGCAGAAATGACGACCAGTACGATCGAGTCGATGCTCGCGAACACTCCCTTGGGACGAGGACTCTCAGCAGACGACCTCTCGAAGTTGGCTGCCATCGCGAGCGTGGTGGATGCCGGGGCAGGGAAAACACTGTTCCAGGAAGGGGACAAGGCGGACCAGCTCTATCTGGTCATTCACGGCCTCGTGGGTCTCGATATGTGCCTGCCACGGCAAGGTTGCACGCGAATTTTGACTATCGGGCCCGGACAGTTCGTCGGTTGGTCGGCGATCGTTGGCCATGGTCAAATGACAACTCGGGCATCGGTTCTCGAACCGGCGACCCTCATCACCTTTCCAGGCAACCAACTCGAAACTCTGTTCGCACAGGATCACGACATTGGATTTCAGGTGATGCGCCAAGTCGCGATTGGCATGTCGCAGCGGCTGACCGGCACCCGGCTCCAAATGCTGGACCTCTTCGGTGAGACGCGTCCCGTCGCCCCTCCGCACTATGGAAGTGACAAGTCCAGCGAATCAGGGCAGTGAGTCAGCAATTGAGAAGTGAGCAGCAAAGGCGAGCGGCATGGCGGATGGACAAAGCAACACGACCGAGCGATTCCTGCCCCAAACGGGATTGCAACACCTGATCGACCTGTTGACGACGGATGGCTATGAGGTCATCGGTCCGCAGCTCGATCAGGGCGCGATCGTTTACGACACATTGACGTCGGTCGACGACCTGCCGCGCGGCTGGACTGATCGACAGGAGGCGGGGACGTATCGACTCGAACAGCGGAACGACGACGCCCTGTTTGGTTACGTGGTCGGTCCCCATTCCTGGAAACAATATCTGTTTCCACCACTGACGACGATCTCGACCGCCGACCGGACTGATGCTGGCTGGGAATTCCAGACACCCAGTGAGCCACCTCCGCGTCGTGCGTTTCTTGGAGTCCGCGCCTGTGAACTTGCGGCAATGAAGGTGCAGGATCGGGTTTTCATGGGAGGGGTCTATGTCGATCCCGCTTATCAGCGCCGACGTGAGGCCGCCTTCATTGTAGCGGTCAACTGCACGCTCGCGGCTCCCACCTGTTTCTGTTCGTCCATGGGAACCGGACCGCAATGCACGCAGGGGTTCGACCTGGTCCTGACGGAAACAGACGCCGGTTTCCTGATTGAATCAGGATCAGACCGCGGCGCCGAGTTGCTTGAACAATTGCCGACCCGAGAGGCGAGTGAGTCCGAACGCGATTTGGGCAAAGCCGCGCGGCAACAGGCCGTGGATCAGATGCAACGCTCCCTCGATACCGCAGGCATCCGCGATCTGTTGCTCACAAATATGGAACATCCGCAGTGGGAGGAGGTTGGCAAACGCTGCCTCTCCTGCACGAACTGTACGATGGTCTGTCCGACCTGTTTCTGTTCGTCAGTGACAGAAGTCGCCGATCTGACCGGCGATCACGTCGAGCGGCAACGCGTCTGGGACTCGTGCTTTAATATCGATTTCAGCTACATGAACGGCGGAGTGGTGCGGAATGATGTTCGCAGCCGTTACCGCCAATGGCTGACACATAAGCTGGCGTCGTGGCACGATCAATTTGAAAGCTCCGGTTGCGTTGGTTGTGGTCGATGCATCACCTGGTGCCCTGTGGGGATCGACCTGACGGCCGAAGTCGCGGTGATTCGCGGTTCTGGTTCCGCCACGAACGAAATGCACACCGACGTCGCTATGCAGGGGGAGACCTGATGCCTCACCGAACCGTCACTCCCGGCCCCGCAGCACTGACGCATGATCCCTGGTTGTCCCACAGCGTACGGATCGAGCGGCTCGTCGAAGAGATGCCAGGCGTCGCGACATACGATCTGGTCTTCGATGATCCCGCTACCGCCGCCGCGTATACCTATCAACCGGGTCAGTTCAACATGCTGTATCTGCCCGGCGTTGGGGAAGCGGCCATTTCAATCAGTGGCGATCCTGGCGAACCAGGGCACATTCCGCACACGGTTCGCGAGGCAGGGAACGTCACGCACGCACTGGCGGAACTCAAGATTGGTGCTTCCCTCGGTTTGCGGGGTCCGTTCGGCTCCGCCTGGCCGGTTGATGTCTGCATTGGGGGTGATGTCCTGCTCGTCGCCGGGGGGATTGGCCTGGCGCCTTTGCGTCCGGTGATCTACGCCCTGCTGCGAAACCGGGATCAGTATGGGGACATCACGTTGCTGTATGGTGCCCGCTCGCCCGAGGGTTTGCTCTACGCCGATGAGTACACCGATTGGCGGTCAAAAGGGCTGGATTTCCAGACCACAGTCGATCGCGGGACGGCCGGCTGGAAGGGAAACGTCGGCGTGGTGACCGAACTGCTGAATCGAATGTCACTGCCGAGACCGGAACAGACCTGGCTGATGTCCTGCGGTCCCGAAGTGATGATGTGGTACACGATCCAAGCGGCGCTTGCGCGCGAACTGTCGCGCGAACAAATCTACGTTTCGCTGGAGCGGAACATGAACTGTGCGGTCGGCCTGTGCGGACACTGTCAGTTCGGTCCCGAATTCGTTTGTCTCGATGGTCCGGTGTTCCGCTACGACCGGGTCGAGTCCATGATGAAAGTGCATGACCTGTGATCAGTCCCCGTGATCCAAGTACGGTTACCCCGCCTCGCAAGCCCAGGCTGGCGGTGCTGAAGTTCGCTTCCTGCGACGGTTGCCAACTGTCGTTGTTGGACTGCGAAGACGAACTGCTGGCGATCGCCGGCGCGGTCGACATTGCTTACTTTCTGGAGGCAACCAGCTCGGTGCGACCAGGACCATACGATGTCGCGCTTGTCGAAGGCTCAATCACCACACCGCACGATCTGGAACGCGTGCGACAGATCCGCAAGCAGGCGGGATTCCTCGTCACCATCGGCGCCTGTGCAACCGCCGGCGGGATTCAGTCGCTCAAAAACTGGGCCGACCACGAAGAGTTCATGCGTTGTGTCTACGCACAACCGGAATTCATTTCGACGTTGTCGACATCCACACCGATCGCCGCACATGTCCCAGTCGATTTCGAGTTGCGGGGGTGCCCCATCAGTCGGCATCAGTTGGTGGAAGTGCTGGCCGCGCTGATTGCAGGACGCAAGCCACGGACACCAACACACAGCGTCTGCCTTGACTGCAAACGACGCGGCACGGTGTGTGTCGAGGTGGCGCAGGGAATCCCATGTTTGGGGCCGATCACACAGGCAGGCTGTGAGGCCATCTGTCCGGCTTACAATCGGGGCTGCTTTGGCTGCTATGGACCAGCGGCGCAGGCGAACTGCGACAGTCTGGTCGACCACTATCAGCAGCAAGCGGTCGGGACGGAACGACTTGTGCCGCTCTTGAGGAACTTTAATGCCGCCGCACCCGAGTTTCAGGCGGCGAGCAATCGGGTTGCTGGCGGAGATGCGTCATGACGAACACTCGTGAGATCAAAGTGGATGCCCTGACCCGTGTTGAAGGGGAGGGAGGACTGCACGTCGTTCTCGAAGGTGACGAGATTCGCGACGTCAAACTGTCCATTTATGAGCCGCCCCGCTTCTTCGAGGCGTTCCTGCGGGGGCGTCCGTTGGAAGATGTCCCAGACATCACCGCCCGCATCTGCGGCATCTGTCCCGTGGCGTATCAGATGAGCGCCACGCACGCGCTGGAACAGGCGCTGGGGGTGAGCATTACGCCTGAGGTCCGTCGCCTGCGGCGACTGCTGTATTGTGGCGAGTGGATCGAGAGTCACGGGCTGCACATGCATCTGCTGCACGCACCAGACTTCTTCGGTGTCCCCAGTGGGATCGATCTCGCGGCCCAGTATCCTGCTGAAGTGACTCGCGGTCTGCGGCTGAAGAAGCATGGCAACGAACTGCTCGACGTGCTGGGGGGCCG